>JAEOTF010000163.1 GCA_016840025.1 Candidatus Hodarchaeota archaeon | reverse complement strand
CTCATGGTGATGGAAATGGACATTTGTGGGATTTTGGTATTCATCCAGATTATAGGAGAAAAGGATTAGGAAAAGGGCTTTTTCGTCTAATTATGAAGCGATTAATTCAACAGGGTCTGAAAACCATGAGTTTGTGTGTTGACTTTAATAATAGACCCGCTTACGAATTATATCGAAGTCAAGGCTTCAAGGATGGTTGGCGAAAAAACTATTACGTGTGGAAACGAACTGATGGTTAAAAACTACAAATTATAGAGAGAATAATGGAGTTTGTTGATAATAAGGATTATAAATTACAAATGGCAGGAAATAGATGTCCATGAGTTGGCTCAATTAACTCACACTTCACTACAGTCTCTTGGACTTCTTAGAGATGATATTTCTATAGTAGAAATTATAGAGGATCTTCAAAAATCACATTTTAATGATCCATACCAGGCAATCATACTTGCTAGAGCAGAAGATCAGCTATTGGGTTGGATGGGTCTCAGGAATGGAGATTCAGAAACTGTTGAAATGGGACCCTGGCATCCCCATGTTGTCCCTGCTGAGAATGCAGAGGAGATTGCTTCTAAATTAATCAAACGTAGTATACAGAATGCAAGAGAAATGGAGAAATCTCGACTTTGGATTAATTTTGACTTGTCACCGTGGGAGATGCCAATATATGAAGGACGGCGTTCTTTGTTTGATTCACAAGATATGAAAGTCATGCATGAACCATGGTTGGAACGTAACATTTCAGAAACTGATTTTTCTACATTCAATATTCCTCAAGATTGTAAAATTAGACCTCTCTCAGAAGTAGACGCAAATAAAATCTTTGAGTGTTGGTATCGCGCTTTTCTAACAGGAAAAGATCGTTTTTTCCATCAGAAAAATGAAAGACAAAGAAATGAAGCGTTTTGGAGTTGTATTGAATCAATGGATTTAGTTAAAGACGCTTCCCTAGCATTAATACAGAATCAAAGGGTGGTAGGATTCACCATGATTACCCCGTGGGGAGAAAAGAAAGCACGCCTAGCTAGTATGGGGGTTCATCCCGAATTCAAGGGGAAAAAGCTCGGAAAACTCCTTCTCTCAATGAGTATTAAAATAACCGCACAACAAGGCTTTTCACGAATGGGACTGGACGTAGATATAGAAAATCTACCTGCCTATTGGTTATATCGAAGTTTAGGATTCAAAGAAGTGGCACGGCTTATCCACCATATCAAAATGCTATCTTAGAGGGTCTATTGATATTTAGAAGAGTGACGAATATGAGAGAGGAAACTGATCTGCAAGAAATCGCTCAACTACTAACTGAACATGCTATTTCAAAATTTCCACAGAAAATTGGAATTATAGCAGTTTATGGTTCAGTAGCCCTAAAAAACACTTCTAAATATTCTGATTTAGATATGTATGCAATTGTTGACGATATGAACTCCATCGATCCTTCAATACAGCTTGTTTATCAAAACTGCGCAATCGATCTCTGGAGAATGGATTGGAAAAAGGCTGAGAAACTCGCCTCTGGAGACAGAGAACCACTCTCACCTTGGTGTGTGGCAGCGTCTTTATTCACTAATTGTAAAATACTCTACACAAGATCAGGAGAGGACAAGAAACGTTTTGAAAAACTAAAAGAGTTAGTCAAAAAGACAACGGAAGACAAAGAAAAAAATTTTCAACGGATAATTGACTCATTCAATGCCTTATTTGCATTTATTGAAAGAATGCACTTTGCAGAAGTGAATAAGGATTTTTTATTTGCTCGATGGGCATCTTGGGAGCTGATCAATAAAACATGCATAATGCTGTCTTTATTGAACAGTAGGTACTATACTAAAAATTGGGGATCAAATATTCAACAAGTAATTGAGCTACCATTAGTTCCCAAGGATTTTGAGCAATTAGTAAAAATTCTTGCTACATCAAATGAATTTAATGAATTAATTATTACAGGACGGTTATTAATAACAAATTTAAGAGATTTAGTCTATAAAGAACAACAAAAAATGCCAGCTAAGAAGAGAGATCCAAGTACTTTGAGTGATGATTTTGTAGGGATAAAAGAATATTTAGGTAAAATCCAAACCGCATGCAGTAGACAAGATATTCTCACAGCAAGTTATGCAGCTAGCGAATTACAAGTGTGGGTGACAGAATTAGTTTCAGAAATCCAAGGTAAACCTGCAGCTGATTTTAATTTGTTAAACGAAATTGATAGGTTTTATAGCGATTTAGGTCTCCCTGATCTATCACAATTCATTTCTAATAACGATTTTGAAGGTCTTCGTCATGCTGCAAAAATTTTAGAAGAACGATTCTATCAATTCTTAGCCAATAATGGTGTGAGAATTCTTAACTTTCGGAAATTAGAAGACATCAATTCCTATCTCATTTCAAGAAAGGACGACTCGTAGCTCATACCACTAATTCGAGATGGATAAAAATGGAATTTAAATTTGGTTGTGATTTAGAAGAATTTAGGAGCTATTATAGAACAACTAGGGGTGAACTTGATGCAGTTGAGGAAAACTTGATCAAATCAGACACAAACCATCTTATCATTTGGAGAATAAATGAAGAAATCATTGGACATACAATCTGGCATGAAGCAACCACAGAAGAGCATAGGAAGGGAGATCCCCGAGACGAGGGTGATAAAGTCATATTAAGGAAACTTCTTGGAGGAAAGAAAGTATTTGTTGAACTTCATGAGCTGTGGTTGACAGTCGAACATAGAGGAAAGGGATATGGGAAGAAATTCTTTGAATTCTTTGAGGATTTCATATCAAATAGAGGTTATGACTCCATTGTGTACTATACCGATAATCCTGCTGCAATCGCGTTATGTCGACAGCGAGGCTATCAAGAAGCCTATTATGAAGAAGAAAAGTGGTATACTTTCCATAAAAAGGTTAAAAAGTGACGGACATGATATATGAACTTGATAAACGCGACTATGAAAAAGTACGGTCTATATTTCATCCTTTGCAGGACGTCCTTGCCATAATTGCAGTTATAGAAAAGAGAACCCGAGGCAAAATCTGGGTAGATGACGTTAACAGTCCAAAGAGCGCTTATATCTGGAATAAGTCACATTTTCATTATATAGCAGGAGACGAGAATAATAATGAATATAACGCTTCATTAGAAAAACTCCTTGCAGATAAAATCCCCAAAGAAGCAAAGAAACACAAGACAGATACTTTCTGCATCTACTCTTCTCCTAACTGGGAAAATATGATTGTAGACATTCTGGAACGAAACTACTTCAGGGAAGAATATCAGCGAATTTTAAGAAAAAAAATTGTGAGACTGACGGATTTCCATTTGCTATATTTATTTAAACAACGAAAAATCGTTGATTGGCAAGAACAAATTCCTTCTGGTTTTACTGTAGAACGTATTAATGAGGATATTTTAAGTCAGACAGATCTAAGGAATAATGATACAATTAATCGATGGATTAAGGCATTATGGGCATCTGTTGATGATTTTTTGGCACAAGGGGTAGGTTGTTGCATAATACATGGAAAAAAAATTGTTAGTTGGTGTATTACGGACTATGTCAGTGGAAATCGTTGTGAACTTAGTCTTGAAACCGATAAAGAATACAGAAAACAAGGATTTGCCACCTTAACAGCAGCTGCTACTGTTGATTCTTGTCTTGCAAAAAAATTAACAGAAATAAGCTGGCGTTCTAATGAATATAATTTAGGTAGTAGAAAAATTGCGGAGAAGATAGGTTTTGAAAAAATTAGAGAACAGCCGGTTTTCTTTGGGTGTTATGATCCATATGAAAATCTGATGAAGAGAATTTATCGAAGCTCCCTATACTTCAAAGACTTCAAAGAATCTGCATTATGCTATGAGGAAGCATTTAAGCTTGGTGAGCCTACAAATATACATTATTATGATACAGCGAGTGCTTGGGCATTAGCAGGAGATATTGATGCAGCCTTAAGAAATCTCCATAAAGCTATAGAAACGGGGTGGGTAGAATTAGACTATATGCTGGAAGATGAGGATTTAACAAGTTTACATGGTACAAAAGAATGGAAAAAAGTAATAGCGGATCTCAAAAAGAGAGAAGATGTTAAATGATAGAAATCACTGAGAAAAATGATTACGAGAAAATAATCCCCGTCATAAAAGGGGTGCATTTTGATTTTGTCATTGAATCCTTAATAATAGGGGGTTATCCTTCAAATATTTGGGTGGATGATGTTCAAAATCCAGAAACAATGTTAGTTTCAGAAGCTTCGAGTAATTTTTATTTTGCCGGGTATGCAAAAAATACTGAATTCAACAAAGCGGTAAAAAAACTGATATTGGAAAGAATTATTCCGACAGCGTTATCTTATAATCAATTGTATTTCAAGGTATATTACTCCTCTAATAATTGGCAAACAGAAATCAGCGAGATCTTTGAAAAATATTTACCCGTAACTAGGGGTCGTAGGGTGAGTAAATTCAACGGGGGTAAGATACCAGACTGGAAAGACCGAATCCCTGATGGTTATACAATTCACCGAATCAATAGACAACTTCTGGAAAGAGATGACCTAAAAAACGTTGAATCAATAACTGAAGAAATTCATGGTATGTGGATATCCATTGATGCTTTCTTGGAAAATGGCTTTGGTTTTTGTACGGTAAAGGAAGATAAAGAGGTCATTTGTTGGTGCACAGCAGAATATGTAAGTAGAGGGAAATGTGGTGTCGGAATTGAAACAATAGAAAGAGAAAGTAGAAATAAAGGATTTGCTACACTAACTGCAGCAGCTTTTGTTGACTATTGTGAGAAGAATAATGTCATCCCGTACTGGGAAAATTGGTTGGACAATTATCCCTCAATTCGTGTAGCAGAAAAGGTCGGTTTTGAAAAAAGAGCGGATTTTTCTGTATCTTTCGGTTCATATGATGAATTTATTCACTATTTCATCCAGGGTGATCATTGTTACAGGTTAAAGCAGTATAAAGAAGCAGTAAATTGGTACATGAAAGCCACTAAGGTACGAAACGCGAAAGGATGGGAGTATTACCAAATTGCATGCGCATGTGCTTTAGCAGGAGACACTGCCACTGCATTAAGAAACTTGAATGAAGCTGTTGAGAATGGTTGGACAAATGTCGAACATATGCAAAAAGATCAGGATCTAATAAGTTTGCATGATACAAAGGATTGGGAAGAACTATTGGCTAAAATAAGGAATAAACTTGGATAAGGTTGCTTGATCAAAACTCATCATGAAAAAATTTAGATGGATTCTAATTATTATTCCTAATACTGTGATGAGTTATGCCTAAACCTGTGACTGCTGTATTAATTGGGGCTGGTAACAGGGGATTAGATGTTTATGGGGAGTTTGCTTTTAAAAATCCTGATTTGTTACGATTTATGGCTGTTGCTGAACCAAAACAAGTTCGTCGAGTGAAATTTGTTCAAAGACATCAAATCAGGGAAGAGAACAGCTTCAATGGCTGGGAAGATCTCTTTCAGAAAGAAAAATTAGCACAAACCGCTATTATTACTACCCAGGATCAACTTCACGCAGAACCAACCCTTTTAGCATTAGAAAAAGGTTATGACGTATTACTTGAGAAACCAATGGCAGCATCAATAGATGAGTGTAAACTTCTAGTTAATAAAGCTGAGGAAGTCGAAAAGAAGCTACAAATATGTCATGTACTCCGTTATACCCCTTTTTTCACAAAAATCCATCAAATCATCCAATCTGGACGTATCGGAAATGTAGTTAACATTTCTCTTCGTGAAAATGTCTCTTACTTTCATTATGCACATAGTTTCATCAGAGGTAACTGGCATAATAGAGAAAAATCTAGTCCAATGATTTTAGCTAAATGTTGTCATGATTTAGATATCCTGTATTGGTTGATGGGAGTTAAACCAATTAAGATTAGCAGTTTTGGATCCTTAACTCATTTTGGGTCTGATAGTGCACCTGAAGGGGTTCCTTACCGTTGTACAGACGGTTGTTCTGCTGCAGAAACATGCCTTTATTACGCTCCACGGGTTTATATCGATATTGTCCCAATTCTCTGGATTGCTAAGAAAGGTGGGTCGAGGATGACTCGTTCTATTGCAGGGTTGTCTCTTGCCCATCCAAAATTCATTGACAGACTTAGCAAAATAATACGTCCCCTACGACAAGTAAAAGAGTATAGTGGATGGCCAATCAATGTTATTACTGAGGATTTCTCCACACAAGGAAGATTAAAGGCTCTTCAAGAGGGTCCATATGGAAAATGTGTTTATCAAGTTGATGACCATAACGTTGTCGACCATCAGGTTGTTAATATCGAATTTGAAGATGAATCCACCGCAAATTTAACCATGCACGGTCATAGCTATGAGGAAGGTCGGACAATTCGTATTGATGGCACAAAAGGAACTATTAAAGGACAATTTCTACTATCAGGCGATTACTTAGTCGTTTATGACTCACTAACTGGGAAGAAGGAGGTTATTCTTTCTTCAGGAATAAGTAAGTCAGACCACGGTGGAGGAGATGATGGGCTAATGCATGCCTTTGTTAAAATGATAAAAGGGCAAGGAGATGAACAACCGCTTACAAGTGGTCGTGCTTCGTTGGAGTCTCATTTGATGGCTTTTGCAGCAGATAAGGCGCGTTTGGAGAAACGTATGATTGATATGGAAGAAATGCGCTGAAAAACTGTTGGGGATGCAAAAAAGTGTTTTTAATTTTTTAGACGTTTCGACCAGATAACAGATTCCTTGCGATGATTAACTGCTGCATTTCACTTGTGCCTTCATAAATTGTGAGTACACGCGCATCCCGATAATGACGTGCTACCCCATATTCTTCAATAAATCCATAGCCACCGTGAATCTGAATTGCTTGTGCACACACTTCTTGCGCCATTTCACTAGCAAAAAGCTTTGCCATGCAGGCTTCAGTAGAAAAAGATCGTTTTTCTTGTTTATGATGAGCAGCTAGGAGATACATCGTGCGAGCTGCGTGGATTTTGGTTGCCATTTGAGCTAATTTAAACTGAGTGGCTTGAAATTCACTTAGAGTACGATTAAATTGTTTTCGTTGTTTAGAGTATTCTATAGCTTTTTGATAGGCAGCTGATGCAATTCCCACGCTTTGAGCAGCTACACTAATACGTGAACCTGTTAACCCGCGTAGTGTTAGTGGGTACCCCTTGTTCTCCTCTCCTAACAGATTTTCAGGGGGTACAATATAATCTTCAAAGACTAAATCCCCGGTAGGTGAGTCATGGAGACCCATCTTCTTCTCAAGACGTCCTACCTTAACACCAGGAAGATTAAAGTCAATAATGAAAGCGGTGAGACCCCTCGCTCCCTTCGTTCGATCGGTCGCAAAAAGACCTATGAGGACGTCAGCAACTCCTGCACTTGTAACAAAGATTTTCTGACCCGTTATTTTCCATGATCCATCGGCTTGAGGTTCTGCAGCACACCGAAGTGATCCAAGATCGCTGCCACTATTTGATTCGGTGAACGTCAGCGCACCAATATGCTCCCCTCTGGTTAATTTTGGAACATATTGCTCTTTAGCTTCATTGGTACCGTATTCTAATATCGCGTCTACAGCAGTGCCATGCACTCCTAACATAATCGCAAGAGCTGTGTTTGCACAACTGAGTCGTTCAATCACTGCATTATGGAGCGCATAAGAAAGACCCATTCCCTCATATTCCTCAGAGGCAAAAATTCCAAAAATGTCGTTTTCTCCCATCTTTTTTACTATGGTTGGCATTGGTGGTGGAAGAATGACCTTCCCATCTTCCATTTTAACACCAGTTTCTTCCATTTCAGTATCATGGGGGTCAATTTCCCGAGTACAAAAATCTTCAATGAGATCAAGTACCATTTCGTTAGTTTCTTGAGCTTCAGACGAAAAATTAAGTGCACGAAGAGCTTTTTTGATGTCTTGAATCATTGTTTTAGCCTCCGTTGTTTATCTAAAAATTAGATCTTATTTTGATATTGCCTAATTGTACTAAAAATAAATTTATAATTTTGATCCTATTAGGGATATCAGATTGAATCATACTAAATGAAGTGTAAAATAAGAATAAATAATTTAAAATTCATAATTACAAGGTGAATTGATGTTTACAGAGCGAATTGGAACATTTCCAGATTTGGGAATCTTCAGGACTCCCTTCTGCATGATTCCAGCAATAGGGACATAGTGGTCGCTCGCAAAACTTACAGATCTCAACTTTTTCTTCTATAAACTCAAGACTCTCTGCATAAGAAGTTCGTAATACGCTAGTCATTGCAATTCGATTTATTTAATCTACTTCGATTTATAAAAATCTGAATTTGGTTAAACTACTAATTTAGTCCAAATCCTAATATCCGCATTAACTGTGGAGTTGTAATAGGGATAAGTGTAAGATCTGGCGCCGATTGTTTCATTGCTTCTAAAATTTCAAGCTTTCTTTCTTCGAGAAACATATCTTTATCATTACATTGTTTCGGTAGTTTAATTTTAATCCTAAGAAAGGTGTCATCGCCTATTTCTATAAGTTTAATATTAAAACGTGTAAGATTAACTAGGTTTTGTGAGTAATACAAAGAAGAAATGCCTTTTACATAGTAGTAGATGAATATAGATTTTTCTTCATTATAAGTAATCAAGAGTTCATCCTTTAAATCAATATCTAATTCCTGAATAGGTTTAGATAGATTCACTAAGATCATTTTTCTAGAAAATAATGCGTTACTTAATACTCCAACGATTAATAACGTATTAAAGAGGATTAAAGATTCCCAAAGCATGTAACCGATATATTGCGCTCCTAGGAAGCTAATCAGAGCTGGGGTAAAGTTCTTAACACTAATTTTTCTCCTCTCCTGAATTTTCCTTAATGATAATCGCTTGTTTAGTAAACGTTGAACGTTTTCTGTGTTTGTAGAATAGAGACAGTGGGACTACAAAACTAGCTAATCGAAGAAGTTCTAAAAGATTTAGCTGTATAGGTATGAAATTATAATTAAAAGAGGAATTATTTGTAGTTTCTTTATTAGAAAAAGGTGCTACAGAAGCGGTTACATTAATAACTAATGTAAAAATATTGTTCTTCATTTCACTCGAAGGACGAAATCGTGATTCCAAATTTAATTCATCTCCTTCATTTATCTCTGCATATATTATGCTAAATGCATTGTTTTCGAGATATGAAGTAGGTTTGAATATTTTTTGATTCGAGGAAATGGAGAAAGAAATTGTAGAAAGAGGAAGATTCGAGAAAATCACTTCAACTGTAATCCTTAGTTGTAAAGCTTCTTTGGTATAAATAAAAAGTGGAGTTTTTAGATATCTTTCATAGAAGACAGAAAGAGGGGCAATATACCATTCCCCTTGGGATGCTTCTAAGGGGATGTGGATATTTTCGGTAATTTCGGGAGTTAGTATTGGTGGAGTTAATGTTTGAAAGACTACTTCTTCTACTGCAAAATCTCCTTTATCTGTATTAAAAGATGAAGATGTTTCCACTTGAATGATAAGGTCCAATCTATTTTCTAGATAAAAGAGAGGACTTGTTTCATTCAACTTGATGGTGAGGGTAGTTCCTGCAATAAAGGAATGAAAATCAGAAAGATTCTTATTGGAATCCCAGAAGGTCTTTTTTGTATTAATTCCGTTGAGGGTTACTCCAATAATGACTTTTTTAATATTATTTTCTGTTGAATGGCATTTTACATGGAGTAAATAGATGTCTTGCTTCTGAGATAACCCAAATACTCGTTGAAATTCTTTAACCGAGCCATTTGATAGTGAAAATGTAGAATTTATTTCTAAATTGATTTTTTCATCATTTATTGTAGTTTTATTTCCCAATATGTGCGTAGGGCTGGTTAAATTACTCAAGAACAACAAACTCAAGAGTACTAACCAGAAAACTGGGTTATTTCTACAATATGAAGTCAACTTCTATCATAATATCGCTTGCTTCCTGTTTAAAAAGATCAGAAGAGTTTTTTTTAATGAATTTACCGTTTTTCGCTATCTGATGTCAGGCAAATTCAGGTCTTTCTTGACGAAAATATGCGCTAAATTGTGTTGATTACAGAATCAAAGCTACTCTTTTCCTTTAAAAGCTATTGAGAACTAACCATTTCTTTTCTGCTTGCTTCAAGATTACATGAGATGGAGGGAAGTGTCTCTCATAGCTTATTTAATCTTAAATAATATAAGAATTGAAATGGAATCTAAGGATAAGAAACCAGAACGGAATCCTTCTCTAGTTAGGCTACTTGCTAATGAGATTGGTTACTCAAACGGTGTTTCATTGGATAAGGAAGATAGTATTTCGGAGGATTGTTATCCCCAATTTGAAGAATGTTCCTATGACACAACTGGTATGAAACCTCTTCGTTGGCAGCTTGGGAGTCGAATTAGCTCCTCTTCTCGAGATGTATCCGCAAAAAAGGACTTTAAAAAACTTAAACATCTTCATGAACGCATCTCTTGTAAGGAGAATAATCTTGCTTCTAAAACTCTTCAACGTAATCTCCGGTTCTCCTGTTTACTCTCTCAATGGTTTCCTGAACAGTTAATTGACCAAACAATCGCTGAACTCCATGCTACAGATCCATCCAAAGTCATGGCGGATGAGAAGGTACTCTGCCGGATATTGGGCTACCTTGAGGCATTATTACGGATGTCATGCCGTACAATCCCTTGGAAAACTCTTCACGAGATCAATAAAGAACTAAGATTTAACATAGACAAGAACCAGGTCGCAGCAGCCAAATTCCAAGCTGTTCAGTGCGGTGCCTTCAAGAGTTTCTATAAAAATCGCGAAAATACCGATACTTTTGATGTTATTCGCTTTCAAATAGGACGACTCCTTGCTCAATTGGACATACTTCCACAGCAAAAAAAGGAAATCCTAGACTTTAGCCGCCGTCTCTGTACTTTTTTAGAACGAAAGAAACAGGTGCCGAAGGATCCCGAAATTTATGGTCATGCGATTGTGGAAATTGCTTGTAAGCGGGTTTTGAAAACCCGTCATCTCCGCACAGTCCAGGATGCTCGATTAAAAAAGAAAGTCTCCACTGCCATTCATTATATTCGCAAACAGTTTAAGAAATAGTTGATTAAAACTCCACTTTCTCAGGTTTCTTCCATTTTACCAACCAGATATAAATTTCCAAACAAAAAAGACAAAAAATCAGCATTAAGACACTATGAATTTCTGGGATAGACTCGCCTGGAGTGGGGGTAGCTGTAGTAATGAAATCATTTGCTGGATCCCAAATTGGAGATGACCTATGCCCATCAGGCGTACGAACCAAAGAATTATCCTCTCCAGGTAATGGGGCATTGGACAATAATGTGTCTGAAGGTCCATGACTTGAAGTGCCACTTGGGGTTCCATACTCAACTCTGTCGATTGTAACAGTATTTCCGCCCGCAATCCAAGAATATGGGCAAGTCCACTCGAGTTTAATCTCATCACCAGGGGAATCGTCAAATCTTTTAATTGGTGGCATTGCTGGGATAGAGTATACATAATAACCTTGAGCAGGTATCGTATCAGAAGAAGTAAAGTCAAATAACCATCCATCATTATCAGAAAGGGAATAAGGCTCCAGATTAACTTCAGCAGTGCTAGGATTATATAGCTCAATCCACTCCGTTCCTGAGGAGGGGTTGACCATGATTTCATTGAGTACAAGCAATGCGGGTGAATAAGCGGGCCAAATTGTCAAATCTTTCACCTCATATCCTCCACCACTTGAAAAAAACCCTGATTCAACAGCAATATTGTCGCCAACCCAAAAAATTAATTCCTCAAAACCAAGAGCCCCCTCCTTATAATTACTGGTATCAAGATCGTCGCCATTGATAAGAAGTGAATAATCACCGTTAGAAATACTACCACCACCATTATCGTAAAATACTCCGTCAACACAGACTTTAATCGTAGTTCCATCGGGTACTGGATTACCAGTATCCTCATAGGTAACTGTTCCAGTGTAACCATCTGGTGGGGGTGATACTGCATCCACAGGATCACTCCGAAATACCAACGAAGTTAATACTAACAACTCAAGAATGAATATGATAATAACTGTCAGAAACAACCTTTTCTGGAGATTCATTCTAACCACATGCAATTTCTAACTCTTCTTCCTCTTAACTCTCTAATTATATTCCAATAGTAGTATATTCCTTATAATTATTTGCATTTTTGGTCTAATGGTTTGTGTACTCTTATTTTTAGATCTTTAAAAGTACAGCAATAGGTGAGAAACTGGAGATATTTGGACTTATGTTAACAACAAAAGAGAAGATAATTGGCACACAAACTTCCCGTAATCTCTTTCATGCTTACTCGAAACTGATAAGACCTTCAGTTGTACTCATGGGAATTACAAATGGGCTTGTTGGCATTATTTATGCAGGAGTAACAGTAAACTCTCTTTATTTAGGAATTATAGCGCTTATTTCCATAGCTGCCATTGCAGCGTTTTCTTATGGCTATAATCAACTGACAGACTTGGATGAAGATCGAATAAATGCGCCCAATAGACCATTGGTGACAGGTGAGCTCTCACTCCACGAATGTCAACTGTTCTTAGCTAGTATGTTTTGCCTAAGTGTATTACCATTGTTATTGTTCAAAAGATACCTAGCGTTACTGCTTATGTTAGTCGGTCCAGTATTTAGTGGGGTTATCTATTCTCGTTTTAGAGTGAAAGGATCTTTGGTCAAACCTTTCTTTGTGGCATATGGTTGGTCCTTTGTTCCCATGATAAGTTATGCAACGATGCTAAATTCTATCTCCTCGATTTTTCTAATTTTATTGCCTTTTTTCATGACTTTGATGTTCCTTACAACGACTATGGGTGATTTACGTGACGTAGAAGGTGACAAAGCAAATCTAGTGAGGTCACTCCCAGTTGTGTTTGGAATCCCTGCAACGGTTATAAATCTCCAAATTTACACTATAATTAATTACAGCCTTCTCATTCTTGGGGTTTTCATCGGACTCCTTCCTATTGACAGTTTGTTGGGGATATTTGGTGGTTATCTCCTTTTTCGTTATCTTCGTACCTCAACAGTCTTGTCCCGCCAAAAGGGAATGAAAAAATCTTTAGCACGCTTCTCGTGGATTACATCTCTTGGGATTGTGTTCGGTCGTATGGTTGCCCTATTCTATTCTTTTTTTTGAAGTGTTTTAAGTAGCTGGTTTGCTATTGTTGCATTACCCTGAGCACAAAAAAGGGCAATCAAAGAAACGAGGGTTGTAGCATTATTTGAAGAAGATTGAGAAGGGGATATATGGGTTTCCATTTCGATCCTCATCAGATCATACTCATATACCTTATAAGAATCTGAATACTGTAATCGTTCATTTCCATTAGCATTTTATATATTTGAATTAAAAAAATAAGGCTTCTTCATACTTCTCGAATGTCTAAGCGTTACAAATTTAGCTAATAATAATAATCCAACCAAATAAAACCCTGAAAATAATAACCCATCTGCAATGGCTGATATAGGGGATCCTGTACGGTTAAGAGCGATATAACCGCTTATTGCAAAAATGAAATAAACCCAGAGAATATATCCTGGCGAGAACGAATCAGGGTGTATCATTATCCCTTGATAGATGAACGAATAATCGCTGATACTAGGTAATGCGACTCCAAAACAGCTAAAAATGAGGTAAATATGGATCAACAAGCCTAAGAGTCCAAGCTTCGCTAGAATTGGACTTGATAAGACAATAAAGGATAATAGAGCCAAAGCCCCTTTAAGGGGAGCGGAAGCGATTTTAATAGCATCTCGTGTTGAATAGGCTTTAAGGGAAATATATGCAGAATCATTTCCTTTTAACCTAGTCCACAGGTTAATAACTACCTGATCTTTCTTTTTTTGCTTACTATTTCGTTTAGTTGCCTTTTTCGCAGCATCGACATGGAGCCATACGTGCATGTAACGAAATGGTAACGCCAGTGTAATTAATACTCTTTTTAGCGGCGGTATGAGCAAACAAAAGAGTTGAATGATCACGTATGTCAATATCATTGATATAAAAAGGTATGGGAATCGTGTAAAGCCTATGATTACTGTATTCTGGTACCATTCCAACAAATCTGTCAAAATGCCTGTAAATAACACTTCTAAGAAGTTAACCAAATAGATTGTCTCCAAATTCGGAAATTAGTAGGATCTTTCGATAACGAGGATGCCCATTGTGGACAATAAAATGACGTGCTCGATTGCACTCCTGCTTCACCTGAACACGACGGTTGGTCGAAGCAGGGAGTTTTGTCAAATCTATCTGATGTTGTTTCCCACAAACACAATCAATCGTCAGATATGCACGAGGTTCGTGAAAAATCGATGGAATATGTTCTGTATTTGTAATTTGTAGCGCTTTAGCCATTCAGTTTGTCTCCTTACAAATTAATTTCTTAGGATTAGCATGAGGTAATTCTTCGCTTGCTGGTTGAAAAAAATGGTGGAAAAAATTCGCTGAAGTCTTGGAATTCTTGGAGATATGGATAGGACGCGTAGCTGCCTCTATAGAACGAGTCGTAAAGCTACTTACATTTGGAAGTAATGATATGAGCTCTTCTACATTCTTAAAAATGATAATATCGTCAATACTGACTTTTTTTTCTTTTATATAGCCTAATTGCTCTTTTTTTGTTAGTCTCTTGACTTGACATTCACATGCCTTTAATATTGCGGTCAAAGAACGACTTTTAGCTTTAAGCGTTTTTAATGCTTCGTTTATTTGCTTTCTATTAGGCTTTTCAGTAACATTAAAGGGTACCATCACTTGTGCGAGGATTAAGATGCCGAAATACTTCTTTTTTACCGTTTCAGCGTCGAAAAAGACTTGAAATATCCGTTTCTGTAGTTTAATATCCCCTAACCGTTTAATCTGAAATAATGCTTGAGCACTATGAGGATTTGAAGGTCGAAGAGAAAATGTTTCCGATACACATGCAGTTAAACACTCATCAGAGTTAGTATTAACCAGAAGATGAAGTAGAACATGATTTTCTTTCGCTAGTGTAAATGTTTGGATTTTCCATGTATTTTCAGGAAGAGGCGAGGTCTCTTTCTGCTCAATCTCATTCTTTAATACAAAAGATCTGTAATCTAAGTTGGGTAGTGTGTGAATAGCTTGGGCTGACTTTGTACAATCCGCTGAACCTGTTTTTGACATTCAATATCACTTACCCTTCCCATCTATTTGTGCATAAAAAGCTCAGAAAAGAGTTTCTACTTTTCAGACTAATAAAAACTCGAAGGAAGGGTGAATGAATGAATAGGTGCTGTCCTTTGTCCGGACTGAAAAAACTAGTACTCGGATTTTTAGTCATTTGTATTGTGCTAACCGTCACAGAAGTGTCGGATGGAGATAAGCTAGCGAAAGCTAAACCTTTGGCCGCCCAACCGACGACAACGGAACTTTTTCCCGATACGTTGGAGGTACACACGTTTGACACAGTTTACTTTACCATCCATGTGTCGGCTAACGAAGAACCTGTCCCAGAAGGATTGGTGACCCTGAAGGAATCTACGGACGACTTTTACGTAGTGTCGGGTGAAGTGGTGGACGGTGTCGTCATATTAGAATGGATAGCGCAACCCTGGACGCCAACGGGGTGGCACACCTTTATTGCGACCTATGAAGGGACAACGGACTACGCTCAGTCTTCGGGGATCACCGAAGTCTGTGTGGGGGATCCCGTGTCGACAGGTCTATGGGAAACCGAGACCATAATTACGCCTGATGTGCCATCAGTGTGGTGCGACTCTACGGTCAATTTTACAGTCTCTATTACGATTCTCGGCGGGGCTTTCCCCTTTTTCTCAAGCGGATATGTCAGTCTCATAGATACAACCGAAAATATTGTCCTCCAACGGCAGGACATAGTGCCACAAGCAGCGGTGACCTACACCACGACTTTTTCTCAGGTTATTCCCCACTGGTATTCCGCCGGCTTTCATTCCTTTGAAGCCCGATATACTGGGTCAGCAGAAGCGGATCATGCGCCTTCCCATGGCAGTTGCACTCTGCAAATTTTAGTCAATGGGTATTCCTTGTCCTTCAGTGCAAATGCCACAGAGGTCAATCGGGAAGATAGTAGCCTGCTTCTCAGTGCCTTCATCGATGGAGATGATCCGACTGATCATCATCTTACCTTGCATGCTACCCAAAACGCAACTCAACTGTTATTAGATGAAGTCAATGTCACTTCTCGTGATTATTCCTATATCTTTACTCCCACATATTTACATCAATTAGGAACAATAGAATTTGAATTGACTCTCAAATCCCCTTTAACAGGCGCTATAGAAGACCAAAAAGTTTTAACTGCAGTTATCATTGATACAATCTCCATTATCTATGAATTTAATGCAGAAGAATATAATGTAGGGGAAATAGTTCATTTAATAGTCTATTCGGTAGAAACAGACATACCAACACACCCTATCATCAGTAATGTAACTGTGAAAGATTTCTCCATTCCACTTGAGCTAGGTCCAATAACCACAGACATGAATGGCAGAGTTGAGGTTGAATGGCAGATTCCAGACGGAGCAGCAGGTGGTTTGCACCAAGTAGAAATCCAAGCGGTTCCTTTTGAGTTTTTGTACTCCGAAATCCTCGTCATTACTGAGATAATAGTACGTAGCGATATTGAGTTTATCCTAACGTATCCCAGTAGCATTCAACGCGATACACATGCTATCCTTAACTGTACCGTGCTTAATAATTCTTCATTTGTCACCGAAGGGTACCTGAATCTACGTTATCAAAATAACACTTTGATTTGGTCAACTGCAGTAACGGGACCCGTTCATTATACCTATACAGTACCCTTAACTCATCCGATTGGACTACTCAACCTTGTTTGGGAATATGAAGGCTCTGGAGTGTTTCGTCCGAGTAATCAAAGCTTCTCACTAACGATTTTCTCCCAACCTCATTTTGACATACTCAGTTCAAATCGCACAAGTATTATCCCTGGAATGCCCATAGAGATAACAGGACGATTGCTGGATGAAGTTGGACAAGGAGTCCCGAATGCTTCTATTACACTTCGAGATAATGACCTGATGTTCGCCACTCTCTCTACTTTGACAAATGGTGATTTCCTTTATGAATATACCATCCCAACCGACTCTACTTTGGGTCTTCATATGCTTGAAGCGCAATTTACAGGTGACTATAGCCTTTTCAGGCTCCCTGCAGCTAACTCTGGTGTATGTACGTTTACTGTTCGTGCCCCTCTTCAAATAACATTAAGCGATCACCCTATAAGCTTGGAAACAACCATTATTCAAGTATCAGGTAGTCCTTATGAGCATATAGAGTTAGCATGGAGTCCTTTGAATTCTTCTCCTCTTTCATGGTACATTATTGATGCTATTAGCCTTGATTCTAATGGTCAAGGGATTATAGATTGGAATGTCCCCTCTTTCAAAGGTAATATCTCCCTACGTCTTATGAATTTGGATAACGAAATAGTTTTTACAGAAAGCACGATATTTGCACGAGCACAAGTGACTTTTACTAACTGGTTCAACAAAACCCAAGCACAAACCCCCATCCCCTTCGAGGGACAAGTTACCGAAGAATTTCGGATCCTGTTAGGTCAAATAGCTCTCACAGCTTGGCAAGCAGCGGGGATATTCCAGCAAGTCTTGACTTTTCAAACCCGCGGTCTTCATACGGTTACCATTCAAACTCGTGGCGACTATGTCGTAGCTGAGGATTTTTCTTATTTAATCACAGTGGTCGAACCCTTGACAGCAACCTTAGAGCTCCCCGCTTCGATCTCTGCAAGTAGCACAATCACAGCCCAAGTTATGATAGAAGGCGTCCATGAAGGTCCCATAAGTGACATTCCTGTTAGATTAATCGCTAATGATACGGAACGAGCGGTCGCTATCACAACAACCGATGGAAAGGCAGTTTTAACATTTTCACTCTTTCCTGGCACGTACAATGTCACCTGTGAAGCTTTAGCATCTGATGCATATTATAAGGATGTCTCCATCTCTCAGGTTCTTCTTGTTCGAAGTACGACACATCTGACAATTAATCCTCCCACTCTACATTATTTTGAGACAAGTATAATTACAGCAGTGCTTTCTGATGAGTTAGCTAATCCTATCCCTCACCAACCTGTTACTTTCTTGATGTCAATAGACCAGGGAGAGACCTGGACTGCTTTTGGTACGGAAATGACCGATAGTAATGGAATTAGTCAAGTATCTTGGTTCAATGAGCTTCCCCCTGAACATTATCTCTTCAAAGCCGATTTCGCTGGGTCTTTTTATTATGATGCGTCTTTAACCTCCATTGAAGTGGTAATTGAGAAGAATGCTGTTATGGTGCACTGGGAGCCTGTAAGTGGTGTATATGGTTCCGATGTGCTGCTTAATATTGATCTCACTACACCAACAGACATACCAATTACCGATCCCCTTAATATCTCTCTTATAATCCTTTTTGGGAATCAAGAGATCTTTATCACTAGCGGTGATTCCACTCCCACAGGAAACATTCTTTTCCTCTTTACTTTAAATTTTAACCCTAATAGCTATACATTAAAAGCCACATTTAGTGGTAACAACAGATATTTCTCTGGAACTTGGAGTAATCAACTTCGAGTTCTTAAAATTGCAACTACACTCGTTCCAGAGCGGATCTTGTCAGAATTAGCGTATGGACAGTCACTAAATATCTCAGTATCCGTCAATACCACCATCGAAATCCCTATAACGAATGTCTACACAAGACTATCCGTCATAAAAGATCAAGTAACTTATATCGATAAAATGAGTACAGTAGTTGAAGGTCAGGCTAGTTTTAACTTTCTAACTCATCTCCCCGAAGGTACTTATACCCTCTTTTTTGAAAGTGATGGTAACGATATTCTAGATGCTTCATCTACTAATGCGGAACTTATAATATCTAAGGGAGACGTAAAACTTGATCCGATTTTAGAGGTAGAGTCTTTCACATACGGAACGACCTTTACATGGAGTGCTTACGTCTCTGATACATTGGGAAATCCTGTTTGTGGTGTTCCTGTCTCTTTTGCAGTCTCACGGACTGGTTTGTTGTGGGACGTTTGGGGAATAGTTGAGACCAATGGTTCAGGATTTGCTGTATTAGAACTCTATTGGATTCAAGAAACTCAGCTTCATTACGGGGCTCCAGGATCTTATACACTAGCTATAACAATAGAAGCCAATCCCTTTGTCCTTTCTCATCAGGAAACCCGTATGATCTCTATTACCAAGATGGATACAGTACTCACTCTCCAAAATTGTACTATTGAGAGATTAAGCACTACAACAATCGGAGGAACAGTAACTTCATTTAAAGGTGATCCGATTGAGAATGCTCCAATTACTCTTTCATGGACAGGTACAGCAAGTGGTGAATGGGAACAACTTGGCACAATGAACTCGAATGCTGCTGGTAACTTTATCTTCGAACTCAACATCTCTTTAAACCCCAACCTCTATGAGATTAAGGTGGAATACCTAGGAGATGTCTATTATGGGGGAAGCTCGATGATGAGTACCCTACAAGTAACAGATAACCCAGGTCAACTGCTAAGTGTACAAAGTTCACCCACAACCCTTCAATTAGGAGAATCTGTTGTAATACAAGTTGATGCATTTGATAAAGACTCCATTAGCACAGTTTCTGCTACTATTTATCAGAATCAAACCCAATTTGCTTATAGCTTACCCCTAAAACATAATAATGGGATTTTTGAAGGCGTTCTTTTCTGTGATGCGCAGTTTGCTTTAGGGAGTTGGACTATTGACTTAATTATCATAGACGAACTCGGAAGCGAGACCCAGTTTGACGCTCGAGCACAATTTGCGATTGTTAACAACCCTGCGCCAGAATTAGATGTTCAATGGGATCGATTAAGTCTATCGGATGGTGAAGCAGCAACTTATTCTATAAATGCATCTGATAGTATCGGAATAGAAGATCTCTTGATTATAAGTGAAAATGAAACTTTGTCCATTGAGTTATCAATTAATGGTACAATCTCTGGTGAATTAGGCTTCTACAATCCAGGTGTCTATTGGATTCAAGTTCAAGCAGTAGATAAAGCAGGTGCTATAACTACTTCTAGTTTCACCTTTACAGTGACAGGAAAAGGACCTGATTTCCTTAATGTCTATCCCTCGACAGCAATGGTTAATAAACTCTATTCTCCCCTCTTATTAGAAGTTGAAACCCAAGTTACAGACCCTTCAGGAATAGCTACAGTAACTCTGTATACTAATTCAACAGCATACCCCCTTACCCTTATAAATAGTGTGTGGAGTACATCTTTAGAGCTTGCAGAAGCTACATACTCTTTATGGTTGGTTGCAGCAGATATATATGGCACAGAGAGTAGATATGAACTGGGACAGATCATACCACGTTCAAAGGAGACTACTACACCAAATACAGAGGAAAATCGCTTTGAAACCTCCTCACCGACGAGTGATAGAAAAATTTCGCCTTTTCTCTTAGGTGGAATGTTAGGTCTATCAATTATAGTGATTCTAGGAAACTATATCTTTAATTGGCGTAAGAGAAGCACTCTATAACATTGGTAGTATGATAAGTACAAATTTTGAATGAAAATCGTTTGGAAGGACTTATATTTAAAAAATAAGGAAAAAAGAATGATATTGAATAATATATAATTCTAATTAAGATATTATGACAGTTAGATCTTAATTTTATGGATGTTGTTAATTTTTGGTTGATTTTTGTGTCCTAAATCGTTAGATACTCTAACCTACACATATTTCATACAGAGAGATAAGGAAAATTCTCACGGTAATTTTCCTCCAAGGGGAATGCCCGCCCATTTTATCTCTCTCCCTGTTATTTTTCTTTCAACTTCCATTTTCTACTTGCTAATGAGCCTTTTTAACCTTCAATAAAGATGTATACTTTTGGAATCAAATTCCGATCCTCTTTTATTAGTTTTATTTCCCTCTGTAATTCATTCTTTGCCTCTTTATTAGTAATAAGCTCGAAAGCTCGTTGATAGTTATCTTTAATCATCGCATTTTGTTTAGTTATTATCCCTAAACGTCCCAAATTCCAATACGCTAAAAAGTTGAATGGATTTATTGATGTTGATTCAGAAAAAGATTTAATAGCCTTCTCATATCGATTCTGTGAAAAGTGTTTAATGCCCTGACTAAAAACAGAATGAGACTTCTCTAAAATCATATATAAAGTAAAAATCGGTATATCTTCAGGTACAAGGGAAGATATGAACTTCACTCGTTTCTGAAAAGATTCTGGTCTAGCGAATAACTGGTTCAGTAATTGCTGAAGATGCTTAACAAATCCTTGATACTCGGATTGGAGATTTGTTGTATTTTTTTGAGCTTTTATCCAAAGTGTGTAGACCTTTTGATGGAAATAGATGTCTTTTAAGTGATTTAAGACCATATGTACTGGTTGTACATGATTCTCATTGATTAAATCGAAATTAATAACTTCTTCCAAAAAAATCTGAGCGATATTGGGATTAACTATAACCAATCTCGCTATTAATGGATATATTTTGGTCTTATTGGTGTTATTAATCTGATTTAGTTTTAGTAAGTGTAATTTATTGAATATTTCTGATTCGAGATATGTTAAATGGCTTGTATTTAGGAGCGATAGCTCTTTTCGGACTCGATTTCGCACAATAGCTAATAATTGGGATTGAAGGAATGTTAATGGTTTAGAGCATTCAACTCTAATTCCTGATTCGTATTGGTGTGTACGGGGTTTTTTCACTCTAATATCATGAAAACCTATTTCGGTGAGTAAATGACGCAATAAATTTACCGAAAAACCTGTTTTATGCTGTAATCCTTCTTGATCAATTCCATAAATCCAATTTAAAGTACTGATTTTAGTTTTAATATCTCCAGAACGAAATTTTTTGACAGCTTTGGTTAAATCAGGTGTCTCTAAGATCAATCGTCCTTCGGGTTTGAGAACTCCAAACCATTCGCTTAGGAGATACTTACAGTTTATAAAATCGAAGTGTTCAAGCAGGTGATTTGCGACGATTTCACTAACTGAGTTAGCTTGATAAGGCAGATTACGGACATCACAAACCAAATCAGCGACACTATCACCCTTAAAATCAATGTTTATGTAATCAGGATAATAGGTATTGGCACAGCCTAAATGAAGTCTATAGTTTCTATTTGTCATTGATTCTTGACCTTTTAGTTATTTGAGCTTGATAATATCTCGTTCGATTGGATAAAAACAATACGGGTTATTATGAAACTTGCCTGTCGTGATTACAGAGACAGAATTGCAACCACCTTTACATTTCTCCCCTATCAGGCATCCACTACAATTTTCTCCCAAATCTTTTGTAACAAATTGTCGGGTATAACGGAATGACTCTTTATCTTTCCAAATATCGATTAATGGTCGTTCTCGTATATTACCTTCAAAAAATCGGTCATTACCCATTGAAAGACATCCCACTATTCCCCCATCACTTGTTATGCCTATTGTACTAATTCCTGCAGTGCATCCGTTCCATGTCCTATTATAAGGCAAGATTTTCGAATAGTACCCAAAACAATGAGCACCAACAACAGGTAGATGATAAAATGGATTCGTTGCACGTATTGCTGCGATAAACATGCCCACGGAGTAATAATCTTCTAAAGAAAGCATTTTTTCTTCAGTGAAATTACCAAAGGGCATAGCCACCTGTATTTGCCAATTTATACCTTTTTTAAGAAAAAGTTTCTTCAAACGCGGTAAATCATCAAAATTAAGCTTGCTAACTGTTGTAATCACTGTCACCTGAATTGAATGCTTCCGTAACAGATTGATAGCGTTAATGCTTTCCCTAAATGCCCCTTTTTTCCCTCTGATCATGTCATGTGCTTGTTCCATTCCATCTATGCTAATTCCCACAACTTGGGGACGTAATTCTTTTAATTCAGATATTACCTGTTTAATAAGTAATCCATTAGAGACAAAACTCAGTCTCATTCCTAAATCTTTCACGCATTGAGAAACTTCAACCCAATCTTTACGTAAAAAGGGTTCTCCTCCCATTATGGCGACTTCTCTGCACCCCAGTTTCGCTAGCTCTTCACAGAGATGAAAACATTCTTCTGTCGTTAATTCATCTTTACGAGCAATACCAGCACTCGAACCACAGTGAGAACATCGCAAATTACATTTTAGAGTAAATTCCCAAATTGCACAATCAAGACGATAACGCATGAATTTCCACCTTTATTATACATAAATCAAGCTATAGGGGAATTACAACGCGACCAAACTCCATACATCGGTACATCACTTGATGAAGTTTCAGGTTCTGTGGTAGTAGTAGTTCCATTCTGCAGATAATTTAACATTCCTTCGACTGTAGTAGATCCGTCCATTGTTAGATTCAAAAGAAATATCAAAAACCCTAACGTAAATAATCCCAATGTAATTCTTAAAGTCTTACTAGCGTTCATCTCAATCCTGTTTACATCGAAAGTTGGAATGGATTTAATCCTGAAGGGATAGTTCAATAAAACATAGTATAAACTCATTGATACCAGTGAAAAAATAGATACTATAGTAAGAAAAAATGCTAAAAGAACCCTTTCAACTTCATTAATGCGTGTTTTGTACTTTTGATCAATAAATGCGACAAAAAAAACAACTATGAAAATCCCAAGGTATACGAAAAATACCGAAGGAGCGATTTGAATTGAATAAAAAAAATCAAAAAAAACCGCAGTTATAAGAATGAATAACCCACCAATAAAACCAAAACGTAAAATATTGATCAATTTTCCATTTTTTTTCTTAATAGCTGTTATTTCTTCATCTGAAAGGTCTACACGTTTACCTAATTCCTTTAACTTCTCATCTGGATTCATACTGGAAATCCCACCACAATAAGGGTAATGAAACCGAAACAATAGGACTTTTCTAATTTGTAAAAGGTTGTTATTAAAGACTTTTATCAATGTAGAAACAAGTGGGCATAAACACCATATAATGGTGCATTTGCATAAGCTTTCCCGTTTATAACAGCAATTGTATCTTGCAATGGTGAACGTGATCCTCCAATAGTAAAACCAATGACAATACCAAAAATTCCTACCAAAATAATAAGTAAAGCAATTCTGAAAATTTTGAAAAATGCTTTATTATCCTTTGAGGATATTACCATAAGAGAACCCAATAAGGTTCCATAGGGATATATGGAGTTATCAGTGGTCGTTACCGAGGTTAAATCAGATGAAGTGGTCGTGGTTGTTACCGAGGTTAAATCGGACGAAGTAATAGGGGTTGTTACTGAGGTTAAATCGGACGAAGTAATAGGGGTTGTTACTGAGGTTAAATCGGATGAAACAACTGGGGAATGTTTATTCATCCCAATAGTGAAGAAAATATAGGATAAAACAGCTATAACTCCCGTTATTATGAAATAAATCCTCGGATTTCTCCAATACCAAGGCTTTTTCTTAATTATCGTAATTTCTTCCTCTGAAAGACTTACACGATTTCCTAATTCCTTTAACCTCTCATCTGGATTCATACTGGAAATCCCACCACAATAAGGGGATGAGTCTTGAATAATAAACCTCTTCTATTTAATAAAGGTTATTATAGAAGAATTTCTTTCGTATCAATTTTTGAACACGCCATATCTTATAGCAGGTGTATAGACTACAGTATCCGTAGAGTCTCCCATTCCTATCTTAAAACCAATTAGAAAACTGATAAGGGTTAAAAAAAGAATAATTCGAACAATTCCAAATGACCTTAGAGCTGATTTTTTCTCCATTGTGAGCATAGCTGGTCCTAAAAAGGTCTGATAAGGGTAAGGGACTTCAAAAACATGATTTTTTGACCCTAAGATATATCCTAACGCTGCTCCAAGAAGAACAACCCCGCTCATTAAGATATAAACATTTGTGTCTTTGTTCCTCCATTTTGATCTCTTTACAGCGGTTACTTCTTCATCTGAAAGATCTACGCGTCTTCCCAACTCTTTCAGTTTATCAACTGAATTCATAAATAATTATAGGAGATTCATTCTATAAAAGATCACATCTGTATATATCTACAAGAGAAGAAATACTTACTTACTCATTCTTCCAATGACCAAACGCCATATCTTGCTGCAATTGTATATGTTGTCCCATGAATTATTTCAGTCCTTGGTTCTGAGCTGGGTGCATCTCCAAAACCAATAGTGAGCCCAATTAGAGAACAAATTATTGCTAAAAAAGCAGCCACCATTACAACCCCAATGATCCTAAGTTTAATGTTTGCTTTTTCAGTTGTTATTACAAAAGGTCCAAAAAAGATCCGGAAGGGATAAGTACCTGCATCTTTCCCTATGTTATAGCCCTGAAAGTAAGTAAGGATAGCAACTACCCCCAATATAACATAAACTATAGGATTTACTTTGTACCATCTTGGTTTTTTCATTACTGTTAATTCTTCTTCTGAGATTTCTAATCGTTCTCCCAATTCTTTCAACTTATCATCAGAATTCATTCAAATATCCCACCACAGAAAAGGTGAAAAGATTATAACTAATAATATTAATTGTATATTTAAAGATACTATTAATTCACTCAAAGATCGATCCGTCAATAAATTAATTATAAAGACCAAACACCATATTCTGTGCCAATTGTATAAGTAGTTCCATTTATTACCTTGGTTGTTGGACCTGAGACAGAAGCATTACCGTAACCATTCAAGTATCCGATAAGGAAACAAATTAATGCTATTGAAACAGTTATTATCACAACTCCAATGACTTTACGTTTATTATTGTTGTTTTCTGTTGTTATTATAGTAAAGGGACCTAAAAAGATCCGAAAAGGATAAGTGCCGACATCCTTGCCAATTATATTTCCTTGAAACGAAGAAAGCACACCAATTACTCCTAATACAATATAAATAACAGGATTTACTCTATACCATTTTGATTTTCTGATTTCTGTGATTTCTTCCTCTGACACATCTAAACGACTTCCCAACTCTTTCAATTTCTCATCAGAATTCATTCAAATATCCCACCACAAAAAGGGTTAAGATTGTATCACTAACATTGATTGTTATGTATTTAAAATTATGTAATTAAATTGCCAGCTATGGAGTGTTACTAAAATAAGGAAAATTACTGGTTAATGTTGATTATTAATTAGAAATGAAGTTAAAGAAAATAAGTTTTTATAAAAAAGATTCCCAACTTCTTAAGATTCAAATTGTGCGCTAAGATCTCGCTTGAACTCATGGGTGCAATCCGTTCCCCATTTAAAGAGCGAAAGAGAGAATTAGCGATAAATCTTCCATATAATGTCACAGACCTCTTTAATGAGTTACAGTTTGGAGAAGATGAACGTAAATATATCGTCCTCATTGTTAATAATAAGACAGTATCCCATAGCTATGAGTTTCAAGATGGTGACTCCGTCTTTGTTACTTTAGCTATTGGAGGTGGCTAAAAATCCTAGTAAATCTGAAAGAATTTCATTATCCTTCGTCACTTGAAGAAGCAGTTAATTTACTCTCGAGAGATAAACCACATACTCGAGTAATTGCAGGTGGAACAGCACTCTCAAAATCGAATAATCGGGAGATAAAAGCCTTAGTAGATATTTCGAGGCTTAATCTTGACTACATAAAAGAAAAAGGGAATAATGTGGTTATTGGGGCAATGACTCGAATTACCGATGTAGTAGAGACAAATTTTTCTCATCCTG
>JAEOTF010000162.1 GCA_016840025.1 Candidatus Hodarchaeota archaeon | reverse complement strand
GCCCTCCCACGGTGCGAATACACTCAATTTTCCCATTACCATCCCATCTACGGATTGTTTTTGCACAAACTCCTAACCGTTGAGCTGCCTCTGAGATACGGTAATAATCTGGCATAGTTTATTGTTGCTTTACGCCCTTATAAGCTCCTAAATTGGCAATAAGTGTCTAAGATTGGAAATTTTTTTTGAAACAGAAAAACACCCTCAATGAAGAAATTATAATAAGTTGAAAAAATTCAAAAAACATGTAAAATATTTCATTTTTCGAAATAATAACGTAATTGAATCCGAACATTTAAAAACAGCTAGAACTTTTTGTTAATTAGTGAATATTGTTAAATCATGAAGCTTCTAGGTAATAGGTAAGTCATTTTATTTAAAACCTAAAGCTCCTTCCTTCCCTTATTTCAAAGGGAAAGAAAGCACTTCCCCTCCACGGGAAGGATCTAGTTTAACAAAAATGGACGTGACACTTCTGAGTGCAGATATAACTACTGAAATCGTTAGAGAAGACATTAAGAATGTGATAAGAAGCGAAAATATGTTTAAACTACATGAGGGTGTACCAGACCTTTTCTATCCATTAGATCGTTCTGGACTGTATTAGAATAAGTTGTTTTATAACAAATCGCAAGAAGACTCATAGTTTTTATAATTCTTCTCGCCATTCTTATTTTATTCATTTAAGAAGGAATACAGAAGAAGTAAGACTAGAACTAACTTCTATTTATGAATAACTCGTTATTTTTCTAATTTGCCAATTCGCTTCTTGTTTCTTGAACTGCCTTATAAATAGCTGTTTCATTTTTTGGACCTGTACAAACGAGATTCCCTGACTGAAAAAGGAATAAAACCGTATTCAGTTTTTCCTTTCGGTAGATAAGTCCTAGAAACTGCTCGGGTTCATACATACAAAACAACTTAGAATAAGCTGTTTTCCAACAAACGCCTATACTGAAATTTTAATTATTCATTACTTTTTTTTCAGATATGGAATTAAAACGATAATTACTCATTTTAATAGAGGAATAAGCTAATGAAGAGCAGAGAATTCAAAGAAACAATCATTAATGAATCGATGGCATTGGAGTCCTATGTAATCGACGCACGTCGGCAAATTCACATGTATCCTGAAACTGCCTACGAAGAAGAAAAGACAGCCGCGTTTATTGAGGAAGAACTGCACAAAATTGGCTATACGACCCAAAGGGTAGCAGACACTGGAGTACTAGCTGTACTTGAAGGAAATAAAAGTGGAAAAACCGTAGCTCTGCGTGCAGATACTGACGCATTGAATGTAACTGAAGAGAATGATGTTCCTTATTGTAGTAAAATTCCAGGGAAAATGCATGCGTGTGGGCATGATGGACATGTCGCAGCCCTTTTAGGAGCAGCTAAAATTATTTATAAGTACAAAGAGCACCTAACCGGCACCCTTAAACTCATTTTTCAACCTGCTGAAGAAGGTGGTGGAGGAGCAGTAAAAATTGTGGAAGAAGGGCACATTAATGATGTTGATGCTATTTTTGGTATTCATATCTGGAATGAACTACCTACAGGGACAATTGGTACTCGAAAGGGAGCGCTCTTAGCGTCTGCTGACGATGTTACAATTACAATCAAAGGAAAAGGAGGCCATGCAGCTTCCCCCCATCTGTCAATCGATCCCACCTCTGTTTTAGTGGATATTTATGACGCTTTTCAGAAGATTATTACGCGAGAGATCAATCCGTTGGCAAAAGCGGTTCTTTCTATACCAATGTTAGAGGGAAGTGAGGCGTTTAACATCATCCCTTCTCAAGCGACTATGAGAGGGACTTTCAGAACAATGGATCCTGCAGTACGAGCACATATCATGAAGCGAATAAAAGAAATTGTAGAAGGATATAGCCAAGCATGGCGATGTGAAGGAATTGTGGAATTTGGTGAGATTGCTTACCCTCCGAC
This sequence comes from Candidatus Hodarchaeota archaeon, assembly GCA_016840025.1. Next base: position 2,912 of record JAEOTF010000162.1, on the reverse strand, counting down.
AGTCAATGATGAGGCTGCGGTAGATGAAGTAACAGCAATCCTTGAGGAAATAGGACCTGTCATAACAATGAATCCTACGATGGGTGGAGAAGATTTTGCGTTTTACCTAGAACAAACAAAGGGTGCCTTTCTCGCGTTAGGATCCAAAAACGAAGAAAAAGGGATAGTCCACCCCCATCATCATCCTAGATTTGATATTGATGAAGCGATCCTATGGAGAGGAACGGCAATCTATGCACTATTAGGCTTCTACTCATTGTTTGAATAGACAATACAAGGATTAGGACTGTTTTAGAGCACTTGAATTAGTCGACTGAGACAAATACTCCTCATTATGTCCCCACATAACCCAAGAAATGGTCTTATTTTAGGTCAATAATTGTAACTACATTGATTCAATCCAATATTGTTTATTTGCCTATTTCGATGTCTTGATTTATAAACAGATGCGCTTCTTTCTTTTCTATTTTGCTTCTTTAGAACCGACTTAAGAACCAAGAGCCTTACCAATTTCCTTTCCTATTTCCTTGAATATCCCTTCAACTCCTGATTCAAGTGGTCCTTCTCTACCCTCTACAATAGCAGACTGACGAGGCTTGATAATTTTTATCTTCATTTTTTTCATTTTTCCCTCAATTCTTCTCGCAGCACTATTTTCAAGCATTAACCATCTTTTTTTGTTCATACGGGAATTATTCCTAGTGTCAAAACTGAATCCTTTCATCTCCCGAAGATTAATAGTTTTAAGTTCATTCAAAAAAGTTTTTATCTCTTTAGATATGCCGATTATGTGAGTAGGTCCACCAATCGCAAGAAAATCATAGCTTGTTATTTGATTGATATCTACCTCATCAATACTCAAACAATCCGTTTCAACACCCGATTCTTCAATACCTTTCGCTAAATTGATAGCGACAGTTTTTGTGTTCCCAAAAAGAGAATGGTATAATATTAGTGCACGTGTTATATTAACCACCTGTTTTTCATTTATTTCACTATATTTTGCATTTATTTATGCTATATCTTGTGCATTCATTCTTAAATTTCTGCTTTTAGTATTTTTTTACAGCTAATAGTAACATTTTAATGCAATTTAGTAAATTGCATACATGGTGAAATATTGGTGAAAACCGCATCAATCCGACTTAAGGATATTCAAGACCGAGATATTGAAAACTATGCCAAAAAAATGAAAATTGACAAATCAGCTGCAGCCAGACAGATTATTGATGCAGGATTGAAAGTAATCAAAACGAAAGAAGCTCTTGAAAAAGTACGATTACGTAAATGGACTGTTTGGAAAGCAGCAGAGTATTGTGGTGAATCATATAGGTCCTTTCTAGAACTATTAAGGCATGAGAATGTTCCTTTTCCGATAACCGTCGAAGAACTAGAACGTGAATTGAATGAAGATAGCAGTGAGTAATGCCAGTCCGTTGATCCTATTATGCAAGATCAGTGAATTAGAGCTTTTATTTTCATTATTTGACCAGATTTACATACCAAAAGCGGTTTATGAGGAAGTATTTCAAAGTGGTATGAGAGAAGGACATTTGGATGCAAATGTAATAGAGGAATATGTAAAGAATGGTAAAATCACTGTGAAAGAAGTAAAAAATGACCCAAAAATTCAGTTAAAGACAAAAAATATCCATTCAGGCGAAATAGAAGCAATAAAATTGGCACTGTCTCTACCAGGGAATATCATTATCCTTGATGATGAAGAAGCACGTATGATTGCTCGAAATATGAAATTAAAAGTCAAAGGAACAATAGGAATTGTCATTGAATGGAAAAGGAAGGATATAATTGATTTTAAAAAAGCTATAGCGTTATTAAAACAGTTAAATCAGATAATGTATCTTTCTGCCGATGTTTATGAATTTGCTATGGAAAAAATAAGAGAGGAGTAATGATAGAGTATAAACTCTTCATTAGATATCAAGACATCGAGTCAATTTGCCCAATTTGTTTAAATTGTCGATATTATTCCCCATTTTAGATAGCCTAATGCTAAGCTTCCGAAAGAGAACTTACCGCAGTTTTGGACATTTTAAGAGAGATTTGCGTTTTATGGTGAGAAACTGGAGAACTGTACGCAAGATTAAGAAAGAAAAACTGATTCCACCTACATTTCTTGAGCGCTTAGTTATTACTGTTACTGCGGTAAATGGTTGCCGCTACTGTTCTCAATTTCATGCACGACATGCATTATTAGTCGGTCTTTCAAGAAAAGAAATTACAGAACTACTGGACGGGAATATTGGGCAATATCCTGATGAAGAAGTCGTTGGCATCCTTTATGCCCGACATTGGGCAGAAACAGGCGCTAATCCAGACCCTAAGGCGAGACAAAAACTATTAGACACCTATGGCAAGGAAAAAACGAGAATAATTGAGATTGTGCTTAATGCGATTCACATTGCAAACTTAGTTGGTAATACCTGGGATCATTTCCTTTATCGAATTTAGCAGCGACACCCAGGTAATCTAATCCTAACATATCTTCACTCTCGCTAGGAAATAGCGATGGAATGAGATGTAAAGGCAGACTTCAAACTTTCCAGAAAGGAAAGCCCCCGGATACCTGGCATTTCCGAGTTACCTCCACTGTTTCGTAAGTCCTCCTGAAACAGCATCATTGTCGTCCAAAACTTCATCCGCGGGGACAAATGGGAGGGAATGACCACACGTCCGTTCTGAATGAGGGCAGTTAGCCCGTCAGGACATCCTTCGGGGTGTTTCATTCTTCGACTACTTCCACAGCCTTCATCGAATGAAACTCGTTGAAGGAAGTTCACCAAACCCTTAAAGAAAGGATAATTGATGACCTTGAGAGCAAATAAAATAGCAGCGCACTTGTGCACGTCTAATCCTAAAAAAGACACTAATTTTTTCCCGCCACGACTAGT
>JAEOTF010000161.1 GCA_016840025.1 Candidatus Hodarchaeota archaeon | reverse complement strand
TCTTCCTGGAAGGAGGAGGATATGGTCTATATTACAGGTTTCTGTCTGCTCAATAACAAATCGTGCAACTTTAGCTATATCTTCTGCGGTAAGCATTTTGCTCCGATCGACATCTCGTCCATTGAACCATGGCGTTGAAACTGATCCAGGGTTAATTGTTGCAGCTTTGATCATTGTGCCCTTGAGCTCCTCTCTTAAACAACCTACCATTGCTTGAACCGCATGTTTGGTTGCAGTATAAATACTAGTGCGTGCAGCTATTTTCAACCCCAAATTGGATGATATAACAATTATTTGTCCATTATTCTGCTCTTTCATGACAGGTAAAACCTTCCTTAACCAAAGAAAATTACCTCGTACATTGGTTGAGAATTGTTCATCAAATTGGTCAATAGTAATCTCTTCTAAGAGACCAAAGTGTCCCACTCCTGCATTCGCAACAAGGACATCTATTCCTCCTAATTTTCCCAAGGCATCTTCAAACAACAGCTCTATATCTTGCTCATTTCCTACATCGCCTGACCCGAAATATCCATCGCTCCCTGCTTCTGAAACCCTGAGAGCTACTTGTTGCAACCTTTCCATGTTTCTCCCTGTTAAATAGAACTTATGCTTATTCTCTGCCATTTCCAAAGCGATAGCTTCCCCAATGCCGCTTGATGCTCCGGTAATCAAAATACGTAACCTTTTGTTAGTGATCATTAGATTCAACTCTCTAATTATTTTATATACTAGAAAATAACTATAATCAATTTTAAATTATTGTGGAGATGCCAATGAACTTGCTGTTGAGCTAGTACTGCCATTTTTTTCAAGAATACTACGCAAAAAATGACCAGTGTACGATTCGGGCTTTTTAATTATTTCTTCAGGCGTTCCTTCTGCAATAATTTCTCCTCCTCTGTCTCCTCCCTCAGGCCCTAAATCGATAATGTAATCTGCTTGTTTAATAACATCTAGATTATGTTCTATAACAACTATTGTATTTCCAGCGTCAGTTAAGCGACCTAGAACATCTAAAAGATATTCAATATCGGCAAAATGGAGCCCTGTGGTTGGTTCATCCAAAATGTATACTGTTTTCCCCGTAGCTTTACGTGAAAGCTCTTTTGCGAGTTTTACTCGTTGTGCTTCTCCCCCGCTCAAAGTTGTGGCAGATTGGCCTAATTGAATATACCCGAGTCCTACATCATGAAGCGTTTCTAACTTCGCTTTAATTTTCGGAATATTCTTAAAAAGTTCGAGGGCTTCATCAACTGTCATATTCAATACTTGAGAAATGTTTTTATCACGGTATTTGATCTCTAGTGTTTCACGATTGTATCTCTTACCTTTACATTCTTCACAAGTGATCCAAACGTCTGCTAAGAAATGCATCTCAATTTTTATCTGCCCGCCACCTCGACATATTTCGCAACGTCCGCCCTTAACATTGAAACTGAAGCGTCCTTTCTTATATCCGCGGATTTTTGCTTCCTTCGTTTCTGCAAAAAGATCCCTAATATGATCGAAGAGGCCAGTATAGGTTGCGGGATTAGAACGAGGAGTTCGTCCTATAGGTGATTGATCTATTGCTATCACTTTATCAATCTGATCCCACCCTATTAAGTCTTCATGTTTTCCTGGTTTATCTGTAGCTCTATGCAATCGGGCTGCTAGTGCTTTGTACAAGATTTCATTGATTAATGAACTTTTTCCACTTCCACTCACACCACAAATGCAGGTAAAAACACTAAGAGGGAGATTAACCATAATTTTCTTTAGATTATTTTCTTGAGCACCTACAATCGTAAGATATTTGCCATTCAGAGAACGTCTCGAAGAAGGAATTGCGATACTTTTTCTACCACTTAAATAAAGAGCAGTTATTGATGATGGATGTGTTTCAATTTCCTCAGGTGATCCAGCAGCGACTAAATTTCCCCCCTGAACTCCTGCTCCAGGCCCAAGATCCAAAACAAAATCTGCTTCACGAATAGTATCTTCATCATGTTCGACAACAAGAATAGTGTTCCCTAAATCACGAAGTTCTTTTAGGGTGTCAATAAGTCGATGTTTATCGCGTGCATGTAATCCAATACTAGGTTCATCTAATATGTACAAAACACCGACTAACCGTGATCCGATTTGTGTTGCAAGACGAATTCTTTGGGATTCTCCTCCTGATAATGTAGAAGACATTCGATCAAGGGTCAAATAATCAAGCCCCACATTCATCAGGAAAATAAGTCGGTTGATAATTTCTTTTAAAACATCTTTAGCGATGAATTGATCCTTATCTGCAAGTTTAAGATTTTGAAAAAAGTGCATAGCATCTTTTATTGGGAAACAAGATACTTCACCAACATTTTTTCCCCCTACTATAACAGCCATAGACTCCGGTTTTAATCGAGCACCATTACATGCAGAACAGGGTTTTTTACTCATGAAGGACTCGTAATACGCTCTGGTGTAATCACTCTTTGTTTGTTTATGAAGCCGTTTTAACCGATTTACAACTCCTTCCACACGCCAATTTCCTTCATATCTAGTGCCTTCATCATCGTTGTAATACGAAAAATGGATTTTATCATTACCTGACCCATATAACAATACTTGAATATGTTGTGGTTTCATATCTTCAATAGGTGTGTCTAAACCAAATCCATAATGGTTTCCAATTGTAGTATAATGTCTAACACGCCATCCATTGTTATTTAATGGTCTGTTACAAATTGCACCATCGCGGATTGTCTTGGCTCGATCAGTAATTACTAGATCTTCATCAATTTCTTGGCTTTTCCCTAAGCCATTGCATTTAGGACATGCTCCGAATGGTGAATTGAAAGAAAACATACGTGGAGCGAGGTCTTGTAAGCCTATCCCGCAATGAGGACATGCAAGATGTTGACTGAAGAGATAGGTTTCTTTTGTAGTTAAATTCTCAACATTTACTTTCCCCTCACTGAGAACCATTGCTGTTTCAAGGGAGTCGGTTAAACGCCCTTGTATGTCAGGTTTAATTAGAAGCCTGTCTACAATAACCTCAATAGTGTGCTTCTTATTTTTCTCAAGACTCAATTTTGGAACTAACTCAATTTCTTCTTCATCTACTATTACCCGAGCATACCCCTCTTTCAACAGAGTAGCTAGGGTTTTGGCATGAGTTCCTTTTCGTCCAGTAATTATTGGAGCTCTAATACGTATTCGGGTTTCAGGTGGAAGTTGAAGGATTTGATCAGCAATTTGTTGAACCGAACTCTTTTGGATCTTCCGTCCGCACTTATAACAATGAGGAATACCTACTCTAGCATAGAGTAAACGAAGATAATCGTAGATTTCAGTTATGGTGCCTACAGTTGAACGTGGATTCTTGGAGACAGTTTTTTGTTCAATGGAGATAGCAGTTGATAGTCCTTCAATGGACTCTACGGCAGGTTTTTGCATTTGTCCCAAGAACTGACGAGCATAAGCTGAAAGTGACTCAACATATCTTCGCTGTCCTTCGGCGTAGATTGTATCAAAGGCAAGGGAGCTTTTTCCTGAGCCCGAAACACCTGTAATAACAACTAATTTGTTACGTGGAATACTTACATCAATGTTTCTGAGATTGTGTTGAGAAGCTCCTTTAATGATTAATTTATCAGCGCTCAATGAATATATTCCTCTATCTGAGTCTTTCCCAGGCAACTTAATCGTATAAATAAGAGGATTCATTATATTGTCTTAACTTATATCTTCTAGGTAGAGGGTGCCTTGAAAGTAAAATATAGCCTTATTGGGACTCTTTATTAAATTGTGTATTACATTTGCGAAGATTTATTAAAAAATAAGAGGAGAGGGTATATCTTCGTAAGAAAAATCAAAATTATGACGTATTGACAGTTTATATGAATAGAACCGGTATTTTAAGCATATCAACACGTTTTGGTCTTAAAATTAATCCAGAATATCTTAAAGGCATTCATAAGTTCCATCTCCCCCATTTTTCTTCCTCTTTTGCTGAAATACAAATAAAATAACGATTAAAGCCATAAGTTCTGACCAAATATTCATTTCTGGTATTAATATTGCTGTTGATTCACTGGTCTCTTCAGATACGGTGATGGTGGTAATAGTAGTTGTTTTCGTGATTACTTCTATTGCATCTGTAATAGTTGAGGTGGACATGCCTGTGATGTCACGTACGATAATTCTAAGAAATATAGTCATATTTGACAGTAGATCTGGAATAATTCCACAAAATACTCCATAGAATTGGTCATTAAATCCATTGACTAAAATAACTGTGATATTTTTCCAGTTGACTCCCGAATTTATAGAGTAATTGAATATTATTTCTTTAATTGGATTTAGAGCATAAGTCATTACTGCAGCTTTAATTTGGCTTTTATGATTGTTGTATTCAACTTCATGAGCCGTTCTGAAAATCCAAGGGCCGTTTTGAGAACCTGTATCCCCAATCTGAACGGGATTTATTATTGGATACTTGTCAACGGTTAGTGAATCTATTATAAAAGGTGTATCCCCAATCTTATCCTCATTATCATCAATACCTGAGTATGATAACCAATAATTACCATGTGAGTTATTATCAAATGAGGCAACATCCCACAAATTATAGTTTTGATTGTTATCAGATATTTGAAAATCTGTTGTGTTTACAAAGATATTATTAAGGTAAAAATTGAACATAGCGAAATAGGAATTAGTGGAGGAGAAAAGTTCCTGCTCCTGTTGAGAAATCTGAGAAGATATTAAAATTGTTGGCTTTAAATTTCTAGGATTCCCAAGAAATTTGGAAAACGTATTTCTTGTTACTAAAAGATTTATATTCCCTCTAATTGCGAGTACTTGGTCCCGAATTTGAGTGAACACATTATCAATAATTATAGAACCTTTATTCCCACCACAATCACCCTCAATGTTTTGTATATCAAAGGAATTATTTGTAACCATATCCCCTTCAATACTTAATGCACAATAAGAAATATTTCTGATCGTATTTCCTCGAATGAACGCAAAAGGAGCGTTTGTCAAGAATATAGCACCCCAATCACTATTATCAATAAAATTGTTTTCGATCCGGGGATATGAAACCGATCTCAAGTATATGCTGCCATCTCTAGTATTATTTATGGTATTTTCCATAATAGTTAGTCGAGTACTGGGTGAAAAAGAATCATGGGGAGTAGAAATGGCAAATGCTCCTATATTATTAAAAGAATTTCCCTTTATAGTAATATTTTCAGTATTAGAAAGTTCTATTCCAATGTACATATTATTGATCCAATTTTCTATAATTACCAGATTCTGGGAAGATTCTATGATTATACCTCGCGAAACATCTGATAGCTTTACTCCTTGAACAACACCTCCTGAAGAACCTGAAAACTCAATTCCCACATTACTAAGAGAATTGAACGTGATATTGCTAAATACCGCATTCTCAGTTTCTACCCGTACTGCTGGAATCCAGAGCTCAGGTTTGGAATACCCCCCATATTCAATCGTTGAATTTGTAATGCTCAAGGTGCTTCCTGGCTCCGTAGTGATGTTAAACCCATATCCAGCTATAGAGGTTAACAACGAGTCATTTCCTATAACTAGTTGCCCCCCGCCCTTTACCAGCAAAAAAAACTCACCATCATATGTACAGTTCCAATTTATGGTAGTTTTTGAAAGGAAAAGTTTGCCACCTGAATAAATTATTACATTCTCAGAAAGTATAATTTGTTCATTTTTAACATGGGTTTCCCCTGTAATTTGCCAGTTACTCGGCACATATCCTTTTACATTTAATCCCTCTTGATAAAAGTGTGATAAATCATTACTAAGAACTATTCCAAATAATAAGAGGAGTATTAGTAGAAAAAGTATTCTTGGGTTAAGTCTTAAAGCTTTTTTCCAAATTACATGTCGATCGTGTACCTCTTCATTCATAACTCCTTTCTCCTGTTTTTTCTTTCTCTTTCGTTGGATTATACGTAAAGCAACGATTAAAACACTTAATGCGAATAAAATCTCCATACTAAGTATTGATGGTGGAGTTATATCACTTGTCTCTGCAAAGATATATTAGTAGTGTTTATGGATCTGGCAAAGGAAGCAGTTTCAGTGAGGTTATCGGAAGTCGTTTCAGGAGAAGTAATTGTTTTTATTAAACTGTGATTATAGCTGCTATGACAAAGACTTATTCTTTTCTTACCACCCATTTCTCTTAAATTACCATATCCATGAAATTATAATGATTCAACTAATGATCTATGACTTAAAAAGATATCTAAATGTTAATACAATCATGAGAAAGGGATAATCTTCACAGAAAAGTAAATTGGTACAGCTCAACTGTTGAAAACTCTACATCTCTGACGAGGAGCAAAAACTGATTGAATTGTTTATTTTTTTAATTGTAGGAAATCTCATAGATACGAAGTGAGATCCTAATGAATTTAAAACTGCAGTAATAATGAATACAAAAAGTTAGAATAAATTCTGAGTAAAATCCAGCCCAATTAGGACTCTTTATTAAATTGTGTATTACACTTGAGAAGATTTGCTAAAAAAAAAGTTGAGGCATTATATTTTTACAATGAAAAAGAGGAGTGTGATGTGGTGGGAATCTATATGAATAAAACGGGTTTTTATGGTAAACAACGGCTGGATGGAGATGAAATTGTCTTAATATTGCTTGCTATTAATGGAATATATATACGCTAAAACTTTTTGACGACTTTTAATCAAGCTAGGACACAAAATTTGCTTTAATGTGTAATCATTGCACGATAAAACAATAAAAAAGAGCGTTCATTATATTTAAATAAATATACTTAGCATATCTTACCCGATATTCCTGAATTGTCCTTGTCTGATTTACGGTGAATACATATGCAAGAAGACATGTCGAAGATTTTTAACGTTTCCATCATCTGTTCTTGTGTATTTTTATTTTGTGTTATTATTATTCCCATGGCTAGGGCCTATCCCTTTATGTCCGCAACTAAGAATTTTAACTATGGAGACAACAATTTTGTGGTCAATCTAGATTTCCATTATGATAATTGGGATTGGGAACTCGGAACTGCTGGAGGAATTTTTTTCGATGGAGCGAGTTCTGGTTATAGTGAATCTCCAGAATCAAATGTGAAATGGGTCTGGGATGTCCTAGAATATTGGGGATTTTTAATGTTTATATTCGCTCTCCTAGGTACTACAATGATTATTTATCGCCCTTATCGATTAGTACATGGTTATACCGTTCGTTCTTGGATCAATGTAGTAGGTTTTGCGGTAGGGCTCCTCGGCGTGCTTATCGAATGGATTTTATTTTTTATCCTCGATACACAGCAGGATTGGAAAAATTTAGTCCCGGATTTAGTTTCACTCGAATTTAATCCCTCATTAAATAGTACTCTATTGGTTATTCATTTTGTTGGAATTCTTTTTTTTGCTGTAGGCGCATTTCCAGAAATATTTTGGCCTTTAGAGGAAGAATCGACTGAAATTCCAGCTTCTCAAGTAGAGAAAGAACGCTTTAAAGAGGCATATCGGAAATATCAACAAGGAGAAATAAGTGAAGAAGAATATGTCGAGGCATATCGGGAGAGGTATGGGAAAGACCCCGATTTTATGAAACTCGATACTTAGACATAACACTCGGTAAAATCCGGTCGTTGAAGATTTGAAGATATTTCATCTCCTCTTTACCAGGAAACATAAAGATAAAGTCACTAACTCCAATCTTAAGGTATTCCACCAATTTCGCAATGATCTCATCTTGAGTTCCTAGTAAAGCTCCTTCGGCACGTTTCTGATATTCTTCAAATGAAATTTTTCTTTGTTTGGCCATCTCTTTCATTTTAGTTGTTTTTTCATCTTCATCTTTAAACACTCTAACCCAAAAGCCAACAGATCGACGCAATTGTTTCCTTTGAGCTTCCTCTGTGTATTTATCCAATTGTTCAAATAACGTTTTACACCGATCTGGACTAAAAGCCCAAGC
>JAEOTF010000160.1 GCA_016840025.1 Candidatus Hodarchaeota archaeon | reverse complement strand
ATTCCAGAAACTATACCTTTACTCATTGTTATTTCCATCCATTTCCAATAGAAGACAATAGTTAGACTATTGAGTGTGATTTAAATGTAATATTTTTCTATGAAGGTTTTTAATCGGATGATTATGTCATTAAGAAAACTATAATCTGTCATATACTCAAATAAGGTAGTTTTCTTCTCTTTCATTTTGATACGCTAAAGGAAATATTGTGAATATCGTTCATTAGACCGAAAACTTAACAAACTTAAGATAGGTACTGTTGAATATATTTGAACATATTTTAGTGTTCTGCATATTCTAGGAGATTGATCAGTTTTGGCTAATCTCAAATTTTTTATTGTGGATGTCTTTGCGGAAAAAAAATATCAAGGAAACCAGCTTGCTGTAGTCTTGGATGCTAAAAAACTTCCAAGCGATGAAATGCAACAAATAGCACAAGAGATGAATTACTCGGAGACTACCTTTATTCTTTCAAAAGGGAAACAGAGTACAGGCTACCCCGTCCGAATTTTTACTCCTAAAGAGGAAGTACCTTTTGCAGGACATCCTACCCTAGGTACAGCCTATATTATCGCACATAAAATTGAAAAAAAATCAAAAAAGCCAATAGTATTAAATCTAAAGGTGGGTAAGATTCCCGTTGAACTAGCTAAGGATATTTTGTGGATGAAGCAGAAGCCCCCGACATTTGGGTGTCTCTATGATCCAGAATCTATTGCTAGCTGCTTGAATCTCAATGAGGAAGATATTGATACAAAATTCCCAGTCCAAGAAGTTTCCACTGGAATACCATTTCTTATCTTACCTTTGAGGAACTTAGATGCCCTAAAACGTGCAAAGGTAGATACGGAGAAATTCTTTGAATTAGTTAAGTGTAATGATGCAAATGCAATATTACTTTTCTGTCCCGAAACTTATAATAAAGAAAATGATCTTTGTGTAAGAGTTTTTGCCGATTATTATGGGGTTCCTGAAGACCCCGCTACAGGCAGCGGTAATGGGTGCTTAGCAGGTTATCTGGTTAGATATCGTTACTTAGAAAAGGACTCCATTGACATTCGAGTAGAACAGGGCTATGAAATTGATAGACCTTCATTAATTCTCTTAAAAGCAGAGGAAAAAGAGGAATTCATTGACATCTATGTCGGTGGAAGGGTCATTATGGTTGCTCAAGGCGAATTAGTGGACAAATAGATGTATATTCAAGAAGGATTAAACAATTAATCTTGAATTGAGGTTATTAGATGGATGTAGGAAGATTTATAGTTGGTATTGCAGCCCTTTTATGGTCTCCGAGGTACAACAAGTATCTTTTATTAAAAAGGTCTCCAGAAAAAGATTTTGGAGCAAATACATGGGAATGTATAACCGGTCGTTTAAACCAAGGGGAATGGTTTGAAGAAGCTGTACACCGCGAGGTGTACGAAGAATTAAGAGCAAAGGTACAAATTGACTTTATTATCGGAACATCACATCTCTATCGTGGAGAGAAGAGACTAGAGAATGAAATGGTTATGGTAAATTATTGTTGCACAATTAGCAATCCAGATACAATCCAATTATCATCGGAACACTCAGAACACCGCTGGGTTACCGCTGAAGAAGCTTATAACCTTCTATCAGAATCAGGATCAGCGACAAAATGGTTAAAACAGTCAATAGAACGTGCAGAGACAGTTAAATCAATTATATCCCCAGAATTACAATATTATTACAGAACAACTGGATTTGAATTAGAATAACGATTGGATTATAAAATTAAGCTTTGCTAAGGTTTTCTTGACTATAATTTAAGACCAGTTGCTTGAGATAATTGACAAGATTCTCAGCAAAGAATTATTGGTATATATTCTTAATTTTAGCTTATTTCTACTAAAATAATTTTCTGAATTCTTAAATTCTTGTCCAGTTATCGAAATCATATTAAATATACTTACTTATTGAGAATCTAACCATTTTATTGCCTCAGTTCTGTTATCAAACATTCTTCTGCTTGATCTGCGAACTTCCTGAGCCATGTGCTTCATCTGAATCTTTCCGATAGCACTCTCACTTATGACAATACCACTGGCTTTAAGTCCCCACTCTCCAAGTTTTCCCATTATCTCCTGAGCCATTCCTTTATCAGAAGTGAGTCTATATTTAGATTGATCTACAAGCATTGTGAAACCTTTATTCAATTGTTTAACGGCACTTTCCATTTTTTGTTGAAGATCACGACCTTCTTCCTGGCTAATAAATCCTTCCAGTATCAAAGTAAGTCGATTCTTAGTTTTGTCTACATCAATAGTAAATGTCATCTTTATTACCCATTAACATTTTAGATATTGGATGTCACTCATGAGGATCATTAAAAACATTAAGAACATTGAGGGTAAACAATTAATAGCAATAAGGCATTTCACTGTTACGTCCCCTTAGTATTTTATTTTGTGGTTTACAGATTAACCACAACTACTAGTAAGTTCATTAAACTAAGTTTTGTTGAGGGTTTTTAATGCCTATTAATCTAAGGCCTGTAACTAAAGAAAATTGGAGAGAATTAGCGGCTTTACGGGGTATATCAAAGCAAGAAGGTCTTGTTATCCCAAATTTAAGATCTATCGCCTTATGCCAATTTAAAGATGAAAAAATTCCCTTTGGAATCTATCATGACGATGTATCAGGTGGTTTTGTTGTGATAGATCTTGGTGATTACGATATAAGCGATTTTATGATTGATTATCGTTACAAAGGAAAGGGTTACGAGCGAATAGCACTTGTAAAGATAATTCAACTATTTCGCATATTAGGACAGTTACCAGAAGCTGTTACTCGTGTCATCCCTGCGAATATTGAGGTAAAGAATCTTTATGAGAGTGTGGGCTTTCGTGAGACAGGAGAAATGAGTGGGAAAGAAATCATTATGAGGATGCAATTATAAATTTACAAATTGGTGGATTACTATCGCGATTTCAATTGATATTTGAGTAATAAAGTGTACTTAAGATTTTAGAGTTAACATTGAGTAGAGTTTTATTGAGAGCTCTAAATGGTCTCTGCATTTCTATTAACAATAACAACTTGGCGTTATCTTAATGGTTAGATTAAACAGCTCCAAAAAGGGAAGAGATCCAGTTCTACACCCTAGCATAGACTATCATTTAATATTTGAACATATCTCAGAGGGAGTTTTAGTTATAGACATGAATAGGACTATTATTGACTGTAATCCTGCTGCAGAGAAAATTTTAGGCTATAAGAAGAACGAAATTGTTGAAAAACCCCTAACAGACTTTCTTACTGATTCCTTCATTTCCTCATTTCATGATCAATTTTCAATTCTTGTTAGTGAACGAAAACTAGAATCCAAATTAGAGATCATAAACAAAGATGGAAGAATTCTCACTATTTCGTACAAAATAGTTTCTTTCCAAGATAAAAATAACTTTACAGGAGCTTTATTATTTATTCATGAATCTGTGGAACATAAACCAAAACAAACAAAGTTAGTAGACGATAAAGACAAATTTCGGGCAGCACAGGTGCTATTGGATAGCGAGGAGAAATTCCGACTAACCTTTGAACATGCAAAAGATGCAATATTCTGGGCTGATCCCGATACAGGTACAATAATTAACTGTAATAAGGCAGCAGAAATCCTTTTGGAAAGAAGTAAAGAAGAAATTATTGGTCTCCATCAGTATATGTTGCATCCCCCTGAAAAAAAGGCTAAATATATTAAACAGTTTAGAAATCATATAAGACAGAAAAAGGGTGCTAGCGGAGAAGGAGAGATAATAACTCAGTCGGGGAAAATTGTACCTGTTCAAATAACCGCTTCTACAGTTAAACTCGGTAATAAATTAATAATTCAAGGGATCTTCCATGATATTAGCAATCAAAAACAGGCAGAACTGGTACTCAGGGAGAGTGAGGAGAAATTTCGCAATATCGTGAAATATGCACCTTATGGTATCATTTTAGCAGATGAAAACGGGTACATATGCGAATGGAATCCTGCAATGGAGCAAATATTTGGATTAAAGCAAAAAGAGGCATTGAATCTGCTAGTTTGGGAATTTAGCTTTGATGTTATGCCTGAAGAGAGAAAAAATTTAGAAATGTATGAGATACAAAAGGAATCTATAAGTGAACTTCTGAAAAAAGGACAAGATCCGCATCAATTACAGATCCAAGAGACAATAATCCAAAGAAGAGATCATTCGCGCAGAAATATTCAGCAATTCCCCTTTACTATAAAAACTGATAAGGGTTACATGTTGGGTAACATTGTTCGAGATATTACTGAACTTAAGAAAGCAGAACAAGATCTCTGGCTGAAAGAATATGCTATTGATTCATCGATTAATGCAATTACAATAACTAATCTGAATGGCGTAATATCTTATGTAAATCCAACTTATCTTAGAATGACGGGTTATAATGAGGAAGATATGGTTGGGAAAAATATTAATGAATTTACTACCCAAATAGAACTAATTCATGAAATTGAGGATTGCCTAGATAGCCGGGGTAGTTGGATTGGCGAAACCATTCTCTATATAAAAGATAAGTCACCTCTTCATGTTCTTCTCTCGGTAAGCATGATTAAAGATGAATCAGGAAAACCTGTTAGTGTATTATCTTCCTTTATAGATATTACAGACCAAAAATTGATGGAAAAAGCTCTAAAAGAAAGTGAAGAGAAATTCCGCGTTCTTGCTGACTCTGCAATGGTAGGACTAACTATTATTCAAGATAACCAAGTTAAATACATAAATGACGCAATGGCAGCAATAGTTGAAGTTAGTAAAGAAGAACAGCTTGAATTGACTTCTAGTGATGTCTTAAAATATATTCATCCTGAAGATGCACCACTAATTCGGGAACAACTGACAAAAAAGCAAGCTGGTATAGTAGAGGGGGTAATCCCGAGATATCAGTACCGAATACTCACAAGAACGAACAAACTCAAATGGTTAGAAGTATTTTCGCAAACAATCATTTATGGGGGTAAACCTGCTGATTTTATCGTCAATATTGATATAACTGCACAAAAACAAGCAAATATTGCATTAAGTGAGAGTGAAAAACGTTTTAGAAAGATATTTGCCGATTCCCCACTCGCGATTGAATTATACAATGAAGAGGGGAAACTAGTCGATCTAAATAAGACCTGTATGGATTTATATGGGACCGTTGATAAATCAGAGGTACTAGGGCTTTCTTTCCATAAGGATCCTAATAAATGGAAAGAAATTACCACACAACTAAAACATACAAAGATCGTACGTTATCCAGATACTGTCGATTTTGAAGATTTTAAAGCGCGGAAAGTATATCGGTGTACAAAATCCGGGATTATGCATATAGAGTGTTTTCTTACAGCCATAAAGCCAGAAAAAACTACGTCTCCAGTCCAATATCTTGTAAAAATCGTTGATATTACATCACAAAAGCTAACAGAAGAAGCTTTACGAGAGAGTGAGGAAAAATTTCGAACTTTAGCGGAATCTTCCCTATTTGGCATGAGTATTATTCAAGAAGGGCAGATAAAATATATTAACGATGCTTTTGTTCAAATGTTCGGTTACTCAAGGGAAGAGATAGTAAATCGGACTATAGAGGAGATAGCTCAGCGTATACATCCTGATGATCGTGAACACGCACTAATACCAGCCCGAAGGTTACAAAATTATCAAGAAGTAAAGTTGGATCCTTATTATCCACTTCGTATATTCACCAAGACAAACCAACTTAAGTGGGTAGAAACGTCCACATCCCTTATTAATTACCAAGACAAACCAGCTCTTTTTACTACATTTAATGACAACACTGAACGTAAGCGAGCGGAAGAAGCTCTAAAAGAAAGTGAGCAAAAATTCCGAGTGATTGCCGAGTCATCACTAGTTGGTTTAGCTATCGTTCAGGATTCAACAATTAAGTTCATAAATGACGCTTTTATCAATATTTTTGAATATCCAAGAGAAGAGATACTAAATTGGACAATAAATGATCTTAACAAAGTTATTCATCCCGAAGATATACAGATTATAGTAGAACAAGTACAAAGTTATCAAGACCGTGTTAAAGTCAAACAAATTCCCCGTTATCAGGTGAGAATAGTCTCTCAAACGAACAAAACGAAGTGGGTAGATAATTATTCACAAATAATCGACTATCAGAATAAACCCGCTTTCCTTGTAGCAATAATGGACATCACAGAAATGAAACAACGAGAAATTGAAAACCTACGCTTGTTACAAGAGCTAAAGAAGGTTAATGTTGAATTAAGAGATTTCGCGTATATTGTTTCACATGACTTGAAAGCGCCCTTACGAGGGATGGCGTTTTTGGCAGATTGGCTCGTTCAAGAATATGAGCATCAGTTGGATGAGAAAGGAAAGGAACGATTCAGTTTATTAATCGGTCGAGTAAAACGCATGGATGCACTGATTGAAGGGATACTCCAATATTCTCGTTTAGGACGAACTCGAGATGTGAAAGTGGAATTGGATTTATATCAGGTCATTTCGGAAGTGATAGAGGTACTTAATCCTCCACCCACTATCAAAATTGAAATTCCTTCCGAATTACCTGTTCTCCACTATGAAAAAACGCGAATTACTCAAGTATTTCTGAATTTATTAGACAATGCAATCAAATTTATGGATAAGCCTTTAGGACTCATCAATATTCGCTGTACAGATGAGGATGCTTATTGGCAATTCAGTGTAGCTGATAATGGATCAGGGATTGAGGAAAAATACTTTGCTAAAATATTTCAAATGTTTCAGACCCTTTCCCCCCGAGATGAGAAAGAAGCAACTGGAATTGGGCTTGCTCTAGTAAAAAAGATCATTGAGATGAACGGTGGAAAAATTTGGGTTGAATCAGAAGTAGGGCAAGGAAGCACGTTCTATTTTACGATCATGAAACCCTTACTTGCCTAATCTTCTCCTCATCTGATAATTAATTAGAAGAATCTTAGGTAGTCTCTTGTTCAAGTTTATTTATCAGTTCAATATACGCTTCCATTGCTTTTTCCCTTGACATTCCCTTTCTACTGCTCCATGCATCAAATTTGTATCTGGCCTTAACATTCATTCGCCCCGGTCGTTTCCCTGTGATATCTCCCTGTATTGCCTGCTTGTATAACCCGTACATGTCCATTAATATTTTTGGAGGTTGATTGGGTAACTTATTTACTCTTTTCACTGCTTCTTCGAATTCAGTTGTTAATTGTGGATCAATCTCTTCCTGTTCTCTTGGTTTTTCAATTAAGATCTGAGCATCAAGATCTTCTATATCTTGCTCATTTTCCTCGATTTCAGCTATTGGTGGCATAACATTAGTGTATCCATTCATTACTTCTACGTTTTTTTGGTTGATTACTTTAAAATCCAATCTTACCAAATTCTTTTCTAGATCTTTTTCTTTAACTTCTACAATTGCAGTAATTTCATCACCTGGATAAACAGGTGCTGTGAAATTTACTTTCATATTATAAGCTATTGTCCCTAAGCCTGGTAATTTCATACCAACGGTTCTAGCTACCAGAGCCCCGCCAATTGGTCCATGAGCGATTTTACTACCGAATATTGTTGTAGAAGCATAATTTGCATCCATATGTAGAGGATTATAGTCTCCAGACATTTTCGCATATAGTTCAATATGATGCTCTGTTACCTCCATTGTTTCTTGAGCTATATCACCCACATTTATTTCATCTATAGTCTTACCTAATTGAAACTTTGGTTTTTCTTCTGGTAGTTCATCTTCTATGCTGGTACTTTCAATCAGATCTGGTGTAAATTTGAACATACGCGAAAATTTCATTAATAAATCCATGTCATCAGTATCAATCTTAATTTTTCCCGTCATCATTGCTTGCATGGCATCAAGTTTTGCTAATAATATGTCGATCCAAGTTTTTTCATCGGTATTAATCGTCATGATTGGATTTTCTAATTTGGTTTTTTCTATCACACATTTTTGATTATTTATTCTTAATAACCAGTTACTTTCTGTAAAACAAAATTGAATATCGGCAGAAACACCTTCAGCACGATCTGGACGGAATGCATTGGGAATTGTCTGCATTATGACATCGAAATCTATCTTTTCAGTATCGGGAAGTGTTTTCTGAGTAACTTTACCTCTTTTACTTTCCATATAGACTTCTCTTTGGATAAGAAATCGACAAATTTCTGAAGTTCCACCGCCTACTGTACCTAATCGTGCATCTCTATAAAATCGCTCTAATGGATAATAATCCTTCACGTACCCCTCTCCTCCACAAATTTGCATTGCTAAGTCACAGATTTCTACAGAAGCCTCAGTTGCATATAACTTTGCCATTGTCGCTTCTTTCGTACATGGAAGACCTTTTTCCACCATTCTTGCTGCGGAAATCATCAGTAATCTTGCTGCTCGGTATTTCATTGTCATGTCCGCTATCTTGAAAGATATTCCTTCAAAACGGGAAATAGGTCGCCCAAATTGAACTCTTTTTTGCGAAAAATCTATTGCAATCTCCAGCGGCGTTCGGATACATCCTAGGGCTTCCGCTGCAATTCCTATTCTTTCCGAATCAAGTTCATCCATTAAAATGAGAAAGCCATGATTCAGTTTGCCTAGAAGATTCTCTTTAGGGACTTTAAGATTATTAAATTTAATATGTGAATTATAAACGCCTTGACGCCCCATAAGTTGAAAATCTTTAACCACTGAAAACCCTTCCCACGACGTTTCGATGATAAAAGCAGACATGCCACTCCTGCTATCAACATCAGGATTAGTGATAGCAAAGGTGACAATTTGGTCGGCTATACTTCCGTTGGTGATAAAACGCTTTTCTCCATTCAAAATCCAACATTGTTGTTCTTCATTCCAGACTGCTGTGGTCTCCATTCCCGCGGTGTCGCTTCCCACATTCGGTTCTGTGATCGCAAGAGCACCAATTTTTTCCCCCTTTGCCAATGGGACAAGATATCTCTGTTTCTGTTCCTCGGTCCCAAAACGTAATATAGGAATCGCAGATAGGGTGCAACTCGCTCCAAACATCATTGTAGCTGTAGGGCTTACAGCAGAGAGTTCTTCACCTGCAATGAGCTGATACATAAATGGTTTCTCGGAGCCACCATATTTTTTAGGCATTAATAATCCTGATAAGCCAGAACTACCGAGTTTCTTAAAGAATTCCTGGTACTCAATGGTTTTATTTTCGATTTCCTCTACAATGGGAAATATCTCTGTTTTAACGATTTTTCGAATCTTTGACTGAAAACCTAGTTCATCTGTCGAATAAAGTAATTCTTCGTCATTAATTAATAACATAAATTGTTATCCATCCTTAAATTGGAAATAAAGTAGTAATTATCTTTTTAACATGATGAGTGACTGTAAAATTAAGTATTGAGATTCTTACGATAAATATTTCCAAGTTTCATCTTAATTAGTTTCTTTTTGTTACTCTCTGAGGTCATAGTGTTTCGATTTGAAACAGCTAAGTGTTAAGAGGGAATATGATATTCTCTTTCATTTGATGAGAGTACAGGGATTACATCTTCTGCAGGGACATTTGAAGTTATTTACGTTCTGATCAGCGTAGTTCTATTGATTTCTTCGATCAATATCGGTAATAAACATCCGTTCATAACCGTATATTAATCCAACAATAGCTCATTAGTAGTTGGTATAATGAAGTTATTAAAGACTATGGTAATTCTTCCTGATCCAATAATAGTCCACAATTCCCAACTAGTTTTATCAAGATCCATATCCTACAAAATAATTTGTAAAAATCTATTAACATAAATGTATTAAAATGGAGAATCCAAAATGAAACTTCACCGGGTAATTTTAATAATAAATGTGTTATTCCTTTCTGCTTTATTCTTCAATGGGACTGTATTTGACCCTGAGGCGAATGATTCTACTTTAAAAGAGAAAAATATTTATGAAAAAGTAAAACAGTTAGAATGCGCTGAGTTTTTGGAAAATAACGGACAACTCAATAATGATGAAATCCTCTATTATAGTTACTTACCCGAGGGCATGGCTGGATTTACCAACAGCAAAATCATTTTTTGGATATCTGATTACCCCGAATTCATCGAATATTCTTTTAAAAATGCAAACAGTGTTGTACCCGAAGCAATGGGAGAAGTCGATTTAAAATCCAATTATTTTCGAGGGGATCAAGCAATAACCGATGTTTCTAGATTTACAACGATAATTTATGAAAATCTTTGGGACGGAATTGATCTTATCTACAAAACTACTGGAGAAGGAATCAAATATGTGTTTTATGTTGAACCCTATGCAAACCCATCCGAAATTGAAATCTGTGTAACAGGTCAGACGAAATTAACTATTTTTTCTGATGCGGTAGAATTAGAGTTAGGTCAGGAACAAACACTCCGCGATGATCAGTTAGTCGTTAAGCAAGATCAGATGATAGATGCTAAATTTGTGAGGAAAAGTGATAACTCATATGGGTTCGCTCTTAACCAATATGATCCTTCTAAAAAGCTAATTATTGATCCATTATTATATTCCACTTATGTAGGTGGGGATTCTGAGGATTGGGGTGAAGATATATATTTAGATGCTAATGGTTATGCATATCTTACAGGTTACACTATGTCAACCGATTTTCCAACAGTCAGCGGCTATGATACAACTCATGATGGGACTTATGATGTTTTTGTGTTTAAATTATCCCCCACTGGGGATTCACTCCTATACTCTACGTATATTGGAGGGGATACTTCAGATTATGGGCAGAGTATTTACGTGGATGGGGGTGGCTATGCGTACGTCACAGGTTACACTCAATCGGCTAATTTTCCAACAGTTAATGCCTATAATCCTGTTCTCAACGGGAGTTACGATGCTTTTGTGCTTAAATTAGCACCATCTGGGAACTCGCTCCTGTACTCTACATATATTGGCGGGACATCCTCAGATTATAGTCAGAGTATTTATGTGGATGATGAAGACTCTGCATACATTACGGGTTATACACAGTCCATTAACTTTCCAACCACTAATTTTTCCGATTCTAACCTTAATGGGACTACTGATGCCTTTGTGCTAAAGTTATCACCTACAGGGGATTCTCTCAACTACTCTACTTACGTTGGTGGAGAGTCTAAAGACTATGCTGAGGATATCTGCGTGGATATTAATGGCTCCGCTTATGTAACAGGACGGACATACTCTACTGATTTCCCCACGACCAATGCCTATGATGCGACTCTCAATGGGACATATGACGCCTTTGTGTTCAAATTAACCCCAACTGGAGATTCTTTCAACTACTCTACTTTCGTTGGTGGAGAGTCGACAGATCGTGGCGAGGCTATTTGTGTAGATGAAAGCAAAAATGTGTATATTACAGGTTACACTAGCTCAATTGATTTTCCCATGGTTAATGAGTTTGATTCTATTCTCAATGGGACTTATGACGCCTTTGTGTTCAAACTAAACTCTACTGGGGATTCACTTGAATATTCAACTTTCATTGGAGGCAGTAGTTGGGACTATGGCGAGGAACTATGTGTAGATTCTTTGGGATATGTGTATGTCACAGGTACAACAGGATCATCAGATTTTCCTATGTCTGAGGCGTATGATAATAGCTCCAATGGCGCTTTAGATGTTTTTGTATGTAAATTATCCCCTAATGAAGAATTTCTTTTGTATTCCACTTACATTGGTGGTGAGGATGATGATTATAGCTATGGTTTAGGGGTGGATTCTTCTGGTAATGCGTACATCGTAGGTGGTACAAAATCGCTCGATTTCCCCATGGTTAATGCCTATAATTCTACCCATAATGACGATTTAAGTTTTGATGTCTTTGTGTTCAAACTTGGAGATCGCTCGGATGTAGATTATGATAATTTATCACATTATGAAGAAGTTGTCACTTTTGGAACAGATCCCCACGATAGTGATTCTGATGATGATAATATGCCCGATAACTGGGAAATCCAAATGAATTTAGATCCTTTAAACGATACAGATAACTCCACAGATTTAGACGGAGATGGGATGATTAATTATCATGAATACACAAATGGTACCGATGTGAATGATGCTGATACAGATGATGACGGATTAAACGATTATTTCGAACATACTTACGGCACTCTTCCTCTGAACAACGATACAGATGATGATGGTATGCCTGATGGTTGGGAGGTTAATTATGGGCTTGATCCTACATTAAATGATTCTAATTCGGATGATGATATAGACGGTATGCCTAATATCTGGGAATATCAAATGAACTTAGATCCTTCAAATATCACGGACGGTTCAATAGATATAGATGGTGATGGATTAACTAATTATTACGAGTATACAAATGATACCGATGTGTACGACCCTGACACAGATGATGATGGATTAAACGATTATTTCGAATTTCTTAATGGAACCCTTCCTCGAAACAACGACACGGATGGGGATGGGATGCCTGATGGGTGGGAAGTCGACAATGGTCTAGATCCTATTGTGTGGGATAGTTTTAATGATACAGATGTTGATGACCTAACCGCAATTCAAGAATACAAAGCAGGAACAGACCCTAATGATGCTGATTCCGATGATGATGGATTATTAGATGGATTAGAAGTCGTTCAGTATCATACAAACCCATTAAGTAATGACACGGACGGAGATAGCTTATTAGACAATGATGAGCTTACTAACCAGACTAATCCCAACAATGCTGATTCTGATCAAGATGGATTATCAGACTATGAAGAAGTCGTTAATCTTCCATCCGATCCCAATGATGCTGATTCCGATGATGATGGGTTAATAGATTCCGAAGAGATTGCTGCAAAAACAGATCCGACCCTGAATGATACAGATAACGATGGTCTTACGGACTATGAAGAATTAAAATTCTATTTCACGAATGCTACCGAAATAGATACTGATTTGGATGGTTTGAATGATACTGCGGAAATTCAGCTCGGGACAAATCCGAATCTGAATGATACAGATGCGGATGGTTTAGATGACTACGACGAAGTTCAATATGGGACAAATCCAAATCTGAATGATACAGATGCAGATGGTTTAAGTGATTTATTTGAAGTGGTAACAAACATTTCCGATCCCACTAATGCTGATACCGATCAAGATGGGCTATCAGATTATGCAGAAATCAATACTTATGGGACAGAACCTAATAATACTGATTCTGATTCTGATAATATGCCTGATGCTTGGGAAGCTATCAATGGTACTGATCCTCTGACAGATGATGCAGATGATGATGATGACCTAGATGGAATGAGTAACTATTTTGAATACCTTAATAAAACCAACCCGATTTCTGCGGACCCCGATAACGATTTACTTACCGATACCGAGGAGTTAATTCTCGGTACGGATCCCTTTGTGAACGATACAGATGCAGATGGGTTATTGGATGGAGAGGAAATCAAAACCTACGGAACTAACGTCACACATCCTGATACAGACCATGATTTTCTTAGTGACGGCGATGAGATTCTTTATGGCACAGATCCTAATAATCCTGACACAGATGACGATGATATTTTAGATTTTGTAGAAATGGAAATCTATGGCACAGATCCATTACTGAATGATACAGATGGAGACAATTTGTTAGACCGTGATGAAATAGATTTGTTTTCTACAAATCCTTTGGTAATCGATACCGATTCCGATGGGTTGACTGCTTATGAAGAGGTAGCCATCTATAACACTGATACTAAAATAGCTGATACTGATTTTGATAAATTGTTAGATGGCCAAGAAATAAGTCATGGTTCTAACCCATTTGAATCAGATACCGATGCTGATGGGCTATCTGATTATGAGGAAGTTATCATCTATTTGACAAATGTTACTGGATTAGATACTGATGCCGATGGGCTTCAAGATGGGGAAGAAGTCCTTATTTATAATACAGAGCCATTGAATAACGATACAGATGATGATGGTATGCCAGATGGCTGGGAAGTATTTTACTCCTTAGCTGTTACTTATTCCGATGGAGAGAGTGATAAAGACAATGATGGTTTAACTAATTATCAGGAATGGCAGGAAGGTACAAATCCGACTCTTGCTGACACTGATGGGGACGGACATAATGATTTAAAGGAAATAAATAATGGTACAGATCCCAATGATCCTGAGGATCGCCCTACAGCGGACAATACCATAATGATCGCTGGTGCTGGCCTTGCAGGTGCGGGTACAGCTGGAGTAGGAGGCCATGCGATATTTTCATGGAGAAGGAAGAAGCGTTAATTTGGAGTTGATGCGAAAATGGTAAAACAATATCATGCTGAATCAGGCACTGCGGGTGCACTTGCTGTTATTGCTGTTCTACTAGCTGGTATGGCTATTGTTCCTCCTGGTGAGTACAAAGCTCTTCCATTGGACGAGTTACCAGATGATACAATTTGGGTCGAAAACAATGTGGTTTACCAGGGAGACCGTGTTTTCTTTTTTGTTGACTCCCAGCTCCTTAACTATGATATCTACCGCCTTATGTGGGATTTTCACGATAATACCAGTATTTTAGTAACATCACCCGATGAACAAGTTATAGACCATCAGTTCGACGAACCAGGGAGATTCCTCGTATCGATACTCCTTCTCCAATTTGCGGACAATGTGACCGACAGTAAAAGTAGAATTTTTACGATACCAATAACTGTTCTTCCTAAAACCCGTTCACTTGAGATCGAATCGGAGACCATAGCCAATGAAGATGAAATAATTAATTTTCAAGCTCATTACCCATATATAGAGACTTTAGAAAGAGTGGGGGCATACCGCTCCATAACAGAAGAAGTAGAGCCAGAATTCCCCACAGAAATCGAAGAATACATTTGGGAATTTGGGGATGATTCAGTTGCGTATGGAAAAAATGTTTCGCATTCGTATACTCATACGGGAATATATACCGTCCGTGTACGAGGGTATGACGAAAATTCTATGGTATACACAGGTTACAAGTCTGTTACCATTAATAATGTACGACCTAGCCCATCTCTCAAAGTTTCAGCAAACCAAGTTAATGAAGATGATATAATCGTCTTTAATGCTAGTGATACTTATGATACAGCTTATGATCTGAATTCTTTGATCTATATATGGGAATTTGGGGATGGCTTAATGGGTACAGGGAAAGTAGTCTCCCATCAATATCTCAATGATGGGATTTATACCGTAAAACTAACTGTTATCGATAATGATGGAGAAAGAAGTGAAGAAACTGCACTGATCAGAATTGTGAATCAGGTTCCTGTTATCCAGAATATTTCCATCTCTATAAATGATATATATGAAGGAGATACCATTGCTTGTGAAGCTAACATTGAAGATTCCCAAAGTGACTTAGTAAGCATGATATATAACTGGAATATTGACGCTGATGGCTGGAAGCCTTCAGTACCTTTTGCTGATGACGGTAATATCTCTATTCAATTGAATGTCACTGATGATAATGGAGCAAAATCAGACATTTCAGAGAGTGTAGACCTTACTGTGAGTAATCTTCCCCCTATCGCTAGTTTGAGCGCTGGTTACAGTATTTACAATGTAACATTCAGAGTTTGGGGGGAAACTCTTGGAAGTAAATTAGTTTTTGAACTCTACCATGATGATAAATTAAATCGAAGTGGATCTCTTATTTGTGAATCAATTTATTATACCTCTAATCTCGAAGGATACACATTTTATAATTTGAACCAACCTTTAGAGGAATACTGGGATATTTTAGTGAACCTAACTACTACAGAAGAAGTTTTTGACAATTGGGCAGAAATTGAGTTTGAATTTGAAGACGGTTCATCTCTTTCTCTTTATCACCATTATTATGGCTCTAGTGAAGCAGAGTCTACTTGGCGATTTCCTGTTGCTCCAATTGATCGCGGCTTTCCAATTAATTTAGACTTTCAGGTCTTTGACCCAGGTAGTGACGATGTAACTGTTCAGGTAGATTTTGGTTCAACCGTAGAGGAGTCAACTATTACAAAACAAGGTTCAAATCCAACTGCTGGGACAGTAACAGTTATTGGATCAGTAGACAACATTACTGATTTTCGGTATATAGCGACTGATGAAGATGGAGCGTCCTCTAAATACTATTATATTCCATTGCAAGAGTATGCATTGGATCATTGGGATGCAGCATATACTAATATCCCATCCTGGGATCGTTGGGGATATAATATCTCCCATTATGCAGCCGATGCAATATGGCTTGGAAAAACGGAAATTTATGGAAATGAAGCCGTATTCTTCCAAATTCAACCAACATGTAAAAATCTAACTACATTAAAATATGATTGGCACTTTGGAGATGGGGATAGATCTCCAGAAACATCACCGATTCATTCCTATCCAACTTTTGGTGAATACCTCGTGTGGGTGGTTCTCTATGATGGGTATTATGACTCAGTCATTCATCAATGGGTGAACATTACAAACCTTGCCCCAACTGTCCAACCCTTTGTACAAGGTTTTGAAGAAGAAGGAGAAATATTAAGTTTTGGGGCTATTGATGTAGGCACTTATGACGACATGGATAACCTGTATTACTATTGGGATTTTGCTGACAATACATACGGATTAGGAAGAACCGTTGAGCATGCATACACTCACGCAGGAATCTATAATGTCACTCTGCATGTAGTTGATAACCAAAACACTGCAGCTGACTATACATATACAGCTAATATAACAAATACTGCACCAAGACTCCTGGTTCCTCTTGATAATATTGAAGTCTCTGAAGGAAATCGAATTATCCTTAATGCAAATGTCACTGACAGTCCATATGACATGTTAAGCCTTAGTTATACTTGGACTCTAGAAGAGAACATTTATAATGAAAGATTGGTTTCACTATTATTGGAGAACGGTTCTTATTCAGGAACATTAACTGTTACCGATCCTGAAGGCGCTGAATTATCGGAAAATTTCACTGTCACAATAGTTGAGTCACCGTTAGAAATAACTATCCCTAATTATTATATCTACGGCTCGACCAATGCCACACTTCGTGTTTTTGGTACTTTAGGTCTTTCAATATTTGATCGAGAAGATTATCGAGATAATATTGGGATCTCTTACACGCTTAAGGATGAACAAGGAGCTATAATCGATTCAGGTGAAGGAGAATTCTATGATGAGCATTACAAATTTAGATTAGATGTGGACACAAGTACTATTGGAAGTAGGCAGTTCTTTGAAGCATTATATGATTCTCTAGGTGTACTGGCAGATCTATATAACTCTTCGAGCGCCTACCCATCTGGGAAGTACTCACTCGAAGTATCAGCGGAAGAAATTGAGACTAATCAAGTAATTTCGAAAACTTACACGTCTATTTCAATCACTGTAGACAGTGACGGGGATTTCATAACTGATGATCTGGAACCAGGTTATTCGAAAGATGTGACTACCATATATCCATGGTCATCGGACTCAGATGGAGATGGGGTTGTAGATCCTGTAGAAGTAGTCCTTTTTAGTGATTTTGACGATGATGGTTTAACAAACGAACGAGAACTAGTACTTGGCACTAATATGACCAATGCAGACACCGACGGAGATGGACTAAAGGATGGCTTTGATTCCGAGGGCTTTGGGGAAGCAAATCATGGTACTGACCCCCTCTCGAACGATACGGATGGGGATAAGCTTTAGGACGGAGATGAAGTAGGGGGCTGGAATGTACGTTTAATTGATGAAGATGGGATAACCACGAATTATCATGTAACATCAGATCCTAAGGACAATGACACCGATGATGATGGACTTGCTGACTCTAGAGAATATTTCTTAAGATCAGATCCCACACGTGCGCACACAGATTCAGATAATTTAGATGATCAACTTGAAGATGTGCTAGGAACAACCGCTTCGGAGTACGATTCAGATAAAGATAAGATGAGTGATTATGCGGAATCTCAATTTTCTTACCATGCAACCTGGGTTAATGGATCAGGTATAATTCAATCTCAACCGTTTTATTGTGACCCATTGAGCAATGACACTGATGAGGATGGACTTTCGGATTATGATGAAGTGTACACCTATTTTACAAACGCCGGAAACATGGATACCGATGAAGACGCGTTAATTGACTTTGAAGAAGTCCATACATATGGAACATTGCCCTTAGACTCCGACACCGATGATGATGGACTCTCCGATGGTTTCGAAGTGAATGGATTGTATATGCCTTTGGTTAAGATCAGTGATGGAGTCTATAATGAGGAAGGCATTCAAATAACAGCTCCAAAAGTTGAGAATGTAACTGTCTATGTCACTTCTGATCCGTTGAAGGCAGACACCGATGGAGATGGGCTCTCCGATTATCAAGAAATTATGGGAATGGGGACGCCAGACTCGATTAGTAATCCTATGTTGGCTGACTCTGACGGAGATGGAATACCAGACGCAGCAGACCCAGAAAAAATGGTTACTGATTATACCCCACCAGGATTTGCATCTGATATTAAACTAGAATATCGTGTGACGCCAAAGAACGTAGCTAATGCTGTCAAACATGTACTCAGAGGAACTATTTCAAAAATTTGGGACCTGATTAAGGCTTCAGTTAGATTGGTTGTCAATATTCTCAGTCGGATTTGGTATAAGGAATGGCATAGCTTCAGATACTGGTGGTGGGGTTGGAAAACGGGCTGGTATTGGCTACCAAAATTAAAATCATGGAGCGAAATAAAACGCATCATTGGACAAGAGTTATTAGCGTGGGCTAGGTCGAGTCTAACTACTCTTATCCCAGATGTGAAGAAATACGATGCAGTACTAAAGGATTCAATTGGATTTGATGGCGGATGGGGTTTAAGTGTCAAAAAGGTGCTAGGTATCCCAACTGGATTAAATTTGTGGGGACTTTTCAAAGTTACAGTCCAAAATTATGTCGATGAAGTCGTTGGTATCATTAATCCAACAGTTACGGTATCTTTTGGAGCATTTGATCAGGGTGGTATTGATAGGATCGATGTATGGCAAGATCATAAACTTATAAAGACAATCGACGTCAATGGAGATACTAATTATAATTTCTACGAAACGTTTAGTCTGATCCCCGATGGTTTCAATTTACCAAGAACAGCCTTAAAGATAAGGATTGTTGATATAAACGGGAACGTCCGAGAATTTGAACGAGAGACAGACATAGTGAATTTCGGAGCAGGTCTTGCGCTATCAGGAATATATGCATTTACTGACTTCCTTCACATACCGCGGGAGCTTGTAGATTGGACATTAGAGAAGATTGGAGAATTTATCGACGGTGTATTAGACGCCCTTGAAGATCTTTTCGAATTTGTCCTCTATCTCGGTGATCTACTTCTTAATTTTACGATAGGTGTCCTTGAATTTATTTGGGAGCAATTCCTCTCAGATGCATTAAATGCATATCGAAATACATATCATCCAGAAGCTAGGAAGAGTTTAGAACTGATGATGGAAATGTATAACAACGGTACGGTTCCTGGTCATATCACCACCGCTCTAAATGTAGTATTAAAAAGTGATATTATTCAAGGGTTCAATAACACACTTACAGATATAAGAGAGGAATTTGACAAATATATTCCTACCGTGGACGCAGATACGATTGATAGAATCTTGGAGGAATATTTAGGTCCATTCGCAATTTTAGGAGAGATTGCATCTGTAATATTTGATGCGATCAAATGGTTGGGTATGAAAGCCCTAGAAATTCTTGAGCGCATTTATAACAGGATTATAGAGCGTCTTATGATCTCGAAACTTAAACCGATCGTAGTTTTCCTGCTTGAGCAATATGAAAACTTTGCTGCATTTGTTGCCAAGCTTAATGCAGATTTGGGCATTTTCCCAACAGAGGAATTCAATCTTGAAGATTTAGAACTTACAGACATCATAGCATCTATGTTTAATTTCCTTGCAAAATTCGCAAACCCAGCGGGCATTATCCAAGATGCTCTAAACTTATTTAGCGTAGAAAATATACTAATGTTCATGGATCTGTTTGTAAAGGATACACCTGGTTCTTATACAATGGCAGACCTTTTAGTAGATTTATTTAGTCCAGTGGCAAGCCTTGGCTTTATCCTGATGGACATAATTTACTTTATTGGGGATATTTTTTCCATTAGAAGACGTAATGTTGCTGATTTGAACATCGTACGACAATCCTACCGGAGAAACGGGTTTGATTATGCTACCGCGGGTATCGAGATCACTCTTACGGTAATTGGTGGAATCCAATCAGCTCTAGATAATTTTCTTTTTAGAACGATTGCGGCACTCGAACAAGCGGGAGTCGGCTATCTCCAAGATAGAGAAGTCTCTGCTTACACAGATTTCATTAGCGCGTGTATTGGAGGAGTTGTAGGTGTCATAAACACCCTAGGTAAAACCTCTATTCTCGTTCTAAAGGGAATAAAAGATTTTGGTGTGGAACCAAATAATCAAACTGGGTGGCTATCTGTTGTAGAAATTGTCCTTGGCGCTTTAGATATAATCTATAACGATCTTATCGTGAATGTCGTCAAAATTATTGCCGGTGTATTGAAGATATATCTAAAACTCGATGCATTGTACGAAGCTATCGCATTCATTGTTGAATGGCTCGGTAAAGTCGTTACAGTATTTCTGAACATTGTCTTCGGAATCATTGGTTTGGTTTATGACGCAAAAGGAGTACTACATGTAGTAACGTTTACAATAGTCCAGATCTATGACATTATTGACATACTATGGATGTTTTGGGAGACTGTAACCGACAATGGGGTAATTTACCTCGAGTATATCGAAAAATCGCCTGAACCCACACAAATATCGAAAATCATAGTAGGGATTCTCGATATCGCCCATCAGCTCTTTCACTATACGTTCGCTATTGGAGGCGTTCTCAAAGATCTTTTGGTCGTTATTGATATAGCTCTCTATGGATATGCTTGGCCCCCTGCGTAGTAGAATCTTACTAGAATATCCCTTCAACAGTAGACTGGATGTTAATACTGGATTTAGGTATCAGCTACCTAAACATTAGCAGTTGGTAGAATAAGGCTACTAGAAACTACAGTGATCATTCCAAGCCCCACAAAAGTCCACTACTTTATAATACTGTGAGAGACAACAACTCTTTTAATAACAATCTCCGTTATCCTGAAATGATGGTTCATTGGTATTATCGGTGATAGAATGATGTTTAAACTGAGATTACTGAATTTAGTTTTAGCAAGTACTGTATTCACACTAATGTTATTGAATATAGTAATGGTAGGGGGGTTAATGGTAAATTCTCCTTCTAAGGTATCTAATGACTTCTTAATTAACTTAAAATATGATGCTGAGGAAGTAGTAACCGATAACCAATTAGATATAATTGTAGGTATTCCACTTAACGAAAAAACTAACGTTAAAAACGTAACTCTGGCGAACATTGATAGTGGTGACGAAGTACTTCTATCTTATCTTTTTGACAACTCTACCGAGGCACTTTATACCGGAACTATCCCAGTTAATGTTACAAAGCAAGATCAGACAACTTTGAATTTAAATGCTATCGTTAACTTCAATAATGGTTCCATGACAGATGATCAATTTCAACTCCCTGTCATCTTCCCCCAATTAGCGATTGAATCTTCTCTCTCAAACATTACAATCACAGAAAGTGGATCAACCGACCTTATAGTTACTATAACAGCATTTCTAGATGGTGGAGTGGAAGTAGGGTATGATGTTGAACGAACGAATATTACTGCTGTTGTCGAACATCAATACACAGAGGAAACTGAATTAATACATTCCGAAATCATCCCCGATAATTTTGGCGTAATAGAGCTCAGTGCATCTCTAGGTCTTTCCCCAGGTCCTTGGGAGATTACTGTAACTGCTTCAAAACCAGGATATGTGACAAATGAGACCATAGTCGGTCTGGTTGTAAAGACGGGGCTTGAAATCTCTACTGGTACTTCGACTCGTGAAATTGATGATTACGGGCTGTCTCTAAATATTAGTGATGTTAGTGAAGTTTTTTGGCTCGATGTCGAGCAAGTTACAGTGCCAATTCAATTCAGAAATGAATCAGGGTTAAACCCGCTGGATTACACTTTTGTGGATCTAGCTATCTATTCAGAATCGGCTATGCCTTTTTCAACACTTGAACTGACTTATAGTATCAAAGATACGCGAATAAACGCTGAAGATATTACCGTGTACTATTACTCCGAAGATGACGGTAATTGGACCGCTGTGACTTCAGAAATTGTTTCCAAGGCAGGTGAAGACTTTATCAAGATCACTATATCAGATGTAGATGATTTTGGGCAGTATGGTCTCGTAGAAATAATTCCTGTCTATGAATTTACGACCACAACAACAGAAGAAGACTACGGTGATAATTTTCTCGATGACCCCAAATTTGAATATGTAGCTCCATCATATATGACGGAATTCATTATTTTTGCTATTATCATAATTGGCGCATTTCTGGCGGTGTCTTTCGGAGCAAATAAGTATATTTTTGACAGAAAACCCATTGAAGCTGAAGAGTTCGATATTGATACTTATATTCGTCATCGTCGATATTGGACTGATTTTATATTCCAACGTGGTAATGCTATCCTAGCTTTCCTGTTAATGTTGCTTTTTAGTATTGGCGTATATGTTCTTGGATATATCTTTGCCTTTATAGAATTCGATGGATTTGATATGACTGGTACCTCTAATGAGAATCTAGAGTACTATCTGGACTTTTCTAATGAAGGCTGGGGTAGAGATATGATTAATACGCCGATCTTTCTATTTGCCCACTTTGTAATGATCTGGGTTGTGGGAAATGCCTTACGTAGTGCTTTATCATCTATTCCCAAACTAATAGACGAACCCGAGTCCGAACTCAAGAAACAAACAGATCGGTTAATCAGTAATTGGCGGGGGTTGATTGTTGCTGCTCCTTTCATCTTATATGACGGCTATTACGCATTATTAGATCTGAATGATCCCGAATATGTCTACATTAACCCACTAGTGCATATCTTGACAACTTTAGTATGGACCCTTGAATGGTACATTTTTGGTTGTGTCTTCTATAGTCTGGTTATGTACCTTAACTTCATGAGGATTTATACCCTCCAGCGTGAATACAAGAATCTTTACACAATTATAATTGAAGATAGACTCAAAGATTTGGTGGGTGTTGGGAACAAGATCACTTTATCTTTAGGCTTCTTCTTTATTGCGAACGTCATTTTCCTGATCACTACCGACTGGTGGGTCAGTGATTTCATTGAATTCCTAATATTAATAGCGATTTTGATTCTAATTACCGTGATACCCATTGAACTCATTGAATCCGACGTTAGAAAGGAACAAGCTGATATGCTTGAGACTTATACCGCCAAGAATGTCGATTTCGCTGAGAAATACTTTGAGGACTCTGCCCAACTTACTTCGGAAACAAAGATAGACTATATTATCGGAAGCTACCTGATGAGTACCCTTGAGAAAAGGAAGATCGGTTATATGAAGGTTTATGCAAAAGTCTTGGGCACACTCATGATTCCTGTCTTTTATCTCTCTTATACTATATTGAATAACGTTTTAGCTTCTCTATAACCTCTCCATTCATACATCCTTTTATTTCCCTTTTTTCTAATCCATAGCAAATCTTATCAAGAACATGGATATTTAGTAATATCCGAAGGAGTTCCTAGGATGCGAAAATTTGGTCCCCTAACTATCGATAGTGACTATATAAATGAAGGAGAAAGCTTATCTTCTTTTGGTCCCCTAACTGCGCAGGGCAATCTTCACGTTCACTCAATACGTACATTCGGACCTGCACAGATTCGTGGAAATTTGACAACAAATTCTACAAAAACCAACGGTCCATTAATTGTTGAAGGGGATTTATCTGGGGATTTTCTTAAGGTAAATGGTCCAGCTACCATAAAAGGAACTGCTCAGCTCAATTGGAGCAAAATAAATGGTCCATTAAGAGTAGGAAAAGCCATTGATGTGAGAGAGTACCTTCAAGTTAATGGTCCCTTCACCGCCCACGCATTTAAAGGAGGATCAATCAAAATTCATGGTCCAGTTGAGGTTGAAGATTCCATTGAGGCTCTGGACGAAATTGTCATCAGAATTTCCAATACAGGGGATACTATAAATCCTATACAGGCAAGAGTTCTCAAAGCGCCTAGAGTTGAAATTACAAGCCGTGATGAGGGCTTTTTCGGATTTGTTGGAAAAATTATCGACCTTGTAAGCTCTTCAAAAAGAACATCTTTTATAGAAATTGATGTCGCTATTGAAGCTGACGAGGTTATTCTTAACGGAGTCCGTCATGTAGGTAAGATTACCTCAGAAAATATTATTTTAAAAAATAATGCAGATTGTGTAAAAGATTAAGAGGCTTCCGACATACTACGCTCTATGGGAAATAGTTGGACTTTGCTCCAATCAACACAACTATTGGGTAACTTGGGAGTAACTGGTGGAGCTTCCATCTTCTTTTCCCTTCTTTTAATTTCTAATTCTTTATTAACAATCTCAATTCACCTTCTTCCTAGAACAAATTTTGTCTTAAGAATCTTAAAACCATAAAATAAAGGTGGATTAAATTTGAAAATATGTTTCTTCTTCGTTCTCTTGTTCAGTTCGTTATTCGTGTCCACTGTGGTAGCTAGTCCTCTTGCTGCTAGCCTTACTAACGGTGGTTTTGAAACCGGTAATACGAACGGCTGGACTCTAGAGTCAGGTATGCCTGGTTTTCCTATCAACGATGGTAACGCCCATGAAGGTTCTTATCATCTCTATTACAATTTCGTTGTGAAGAAATCCTCTCGTGCGATCGAGTCCAATTACTCTCAAACCGTGACGGGTATTGGTGCTGGTGGTAATTTAGATTTGACTGCTTGGGTATATAGTACAGCAGATACTAATTTCTATCTCTATATTCAATTCCTGAAGTCTGATGATTCTAAAACGGGTAGTCAGGCATCTGAAATATATACTGACATATTCTCCTATACTGAGATTTCTGTGAATCATACCGCCCCTGGTGATGCCGCTAAGGCAGTTGTCGGCTTCGCTATCGATCCTTCCCTTGACATGAATGAGGTTTATCTTGACGCGTTCGCGCTTTCCGGTCCTGCTACGCCCGAATTCAACTCCCTAGCACCTATCCTTGTTGTTCTTGCTAGTTTATTCCTCGCGAACGTCTACTTGGTTAGAAAGAGAAAATAAGACCGTTTTCTAAACACTCCTAATGTACGAATTCCAGTCCTTAGTACCACAAAAAACTCAGAACATTCACTTAAAACAACTCCACTGTTAATCATAAGGTGATTTCATCAAAAGAGAAGGTAGAGTTGGGATGTTTGTTCTATATTAGGATTTAAGTAATTTCCAAAACAACGGAAGTACCCCTAAAATTGAAAATAGCGAATAAATAATACAAGAAATTGTTACTAGCTAAGCTGATGGGACAATTGAGTTTATAGACGCCAAACGGTCTTTTAGTGCTATAACCTATAAAGATCTGTATATTTACCACAATATGCCCAGAAGGTGACTTTTTGGTGTCTTTATGGAAGGTCTATAGAAGATAAAATGGATGAAACATCCTTTATTTTTCGTTCAAGTGATGACCATATCATCATGCATCAGACATGTCATACTTGAGAAAATGAGCAAGTAATAAAAGATTTGAATACTAAAGTTCATATAGCAGAGAATTTAGAATAATAAGCGTTGGTCATTAAGAAACGCTATTATAAAAAGTCTAATGAGTTATACCCAGTTAAAAAACAGTGTGATGGTTGTAAATTATGAAGTTAATCGTATTAAAGATAAATTTATCAAAATTTATTCTTATTAGTGTGTTAATTCTTATTTTATTAGTAAGCATAGCTCGTATCCATGGTTTCGTGGGTGGAAGCAATAGCACAATCGAAATAGAAGAGATTGAGAATGATAGAAAGGAAATAGATATCTCATCAAAGAGAGAAATAGCGTTATCTTCCCTTTCTAGATTACCCACTCAACAACAAGATTATCTTATATCAAAAAAGATCGATTTTTCTTCAGATATACATCCAATTTCATCTTTAGTTATCACTGATGTCCCTGAAACTATTTCCGAATTAAAAGTGATTGGTTTTAACGATGATCTTGTCCCAGATATCATTGCTAGCTCTTCTTCTACTGTATATTTCCTCAATGTTACTACAAGAGAGATAATTTACACTAGTGAAACTTTTAATATGATCAATTCACTTGTTATAGGTGACTGGAATTATGACGACACTCCAGATGTCGCAATAGGGACATCTATGGAAGGGGTGTACTTTATCGATGGATCTTCGGGTAATACGCTTTTTAACAATACGAATCTTGCCAATGTTACTGCTTTAACTGTGGGTGATTGGAATGCTGACAATGTATCTGATATTGCAGTTGGATTAGATAATAGCTCCGTATTCTTCCTTAATGGGGTTAATGGTTCTGTACTTTACAACAATGATACCTCTGGATTCGTTCACACCCTAGCTGCAGCTGATTTTAACAATGATAGCACTCTAGATGTTGTCGCAGGAACCGCAGATGGAATTGTTATTCTTAATGGTACTAATGGTCAGGAAATTTCCAAAATTGACGGTCTGGGAGCTATTCATACCCTTGTTGTGGAAGATTTTAATAATGATTCTATACCAGATGTTGCAGCAGGCGGGATTAACGGTGTTGTACATTTTATAAATGGTTCTACAGGGACTATACTGTTTAGTAGCTCAGATTTAGGATTCATGATTAATACATTGGCTGTAGGTGAATGGACAAATGATAGTACCCCAGATCTTATTGTAGGCGGAATTAATGAGACTATCTATTTTCTTAATGGCTCTACAGGCTCTACAATTGATACAAGCACAGCCTCGGCAATTATCTCCTCTCTTTCCCTCTGTGATTGGAACAATGACTCTACCTTGGATTTAGTAACTGGTACAGTAAAGGGGGAGATTAGCTTCATAGATGGTATTACTAGGAAAATATTTCATACAAGCCTTACAATTGGAGAAGTGGGAGTAATCAAGGCTGTGGATTTGAACAATGATAGTGTTCATGACATTATCGCTACTGGAATAAAGAATGTGCATATTATTTTTTCTGACCTTGTGGCTCCTATTTTAAACTATGCTCTGTTACCTGAAGTAACTACTTCAGAAGAGATACTCGAATTTCAGGTAATATTTGATGAGCCAAATATCAAGAATATATTGATGAAATATATTGATGAAACTAATAAGACAATCTCACTATTCCCAACTAAATACGAACGTACCTCGGTTACCTTTACTATTCCTTATTTTGAGAATCCTATTCTGAATTTTTGGTATTGGGCTAATGATACCTGGGGAAATGTGAAAGCTGAAGGTAATGAGACTAATACTTTTAGTTTACCAGTTTTACAACGAAATATTATGTCTAATTATGAACAATCAAGAGATAAGATTCATTCCTTAGTTGTAGCTGATTTTAACAATGATACAATTCCAGATATTGCAGCAGCAGTATCATCAGGAAATCCAAGTATATTTTTCATCAATGGTGCTACTGGAGAAACTCAAGCTAATTTTAGTGAGGTATTAGCTACAGATGAAGTAATCACGAAAATTGCGGAAATAGAGTGGAATAATGGTTCACTTCCTGATATTGTTGCTTGTACATCTAAAGGATATCTTTTTATCATTGATAGTACAACAGGGGATGCCATCCATAAACTTCACGCGTCTACTATGTCTATTAATTCATTGACCATCATTGATTTCACACAGGACTCCATTCCTGATATTGTTGTAGGATCATATGGACAAATTCATTTTATCGATGGGGTTACTGGAGATATGCTTTTCACAAGTGATATAAGAGCTGGAGTGGTTGAATTTCTTACTACGGGCATCTTGAATGGTGATAACGTCCCTGATTTTGTCACTACGTCTTATGAAGAGTCTACTAAACGGTCTCCAGGAGATTCCATGATTCATTTCATTAATGGAGCAACTAAAGCTGAATTATACAATTATACTCTTTCAAACCAAGAAATAACAACGCTTGCTGTGAGTGATTGTAACAATGACTTCGTATCTGATGTAGTTGTAGGAACATCCCTTGGAGACATCGATATTATTGATGGAAGCACAGGTCTTCTCTATCGTTCAATTGGATTAACAGAGCAGATTGATGCTATTGGATTATATGATTGGAATAATGATGCAATACCCGAAATTGCTGTTGCTACGGTTGCTAATCGTATTTTCATTTTTGATGGCGCTACAGGAAATGAAATTTTCAATGCAATAATCTTTGATAATATTGTTATAAGCGATGAGAATACTAAAATAGTCATTGAGGATCTTACAAAGGATAGTATACCCGATATTGTATTAACAAAGCAAGGATGGCAGGGGATTTACTACATTGATGGATTTACAGGAGAGATAAATTCGATTAAATATGATGAGTCGATAACTTCTAACATCATACTAGAAGATTTTGATCAAAATGGGGTTGTTGACATTGTTTTAGGTGATCAGAATGGAAGAGTATTCGCCATTCAAAATTTAATTCTTGCCTACACCCTCTTTTCCTCGCTGGAATCTCCAACAACTATTTCTCAAGGCGATCAGGTGGATATTTCAGTTAATTTATTTAATTTCTATAACAGTCCTATAACAAACGCCCAGGTAAATCTTATCGCTCAAAAAACCGGTACCAACCTATTTTATACAATAGGAGGTCTAGATTTAGGTAATGGTACTTATCATTACGCCTTTACTACAGAGAATTGGATCATTGGTGAATGGGATCTCTTCTCTACGATTAGTTATTCACCATATGAGAGTATCGATCTCCATGACTATCAAGATTGGAACGGAAATTATCTTCCGCAAAAACAGATGGTAGTGATAGGGGAAGCGATACCAACTGTCACTGCATCTGCAGAAGGCGCAAGTTATTCTCCAGGTGCAGGCATTTTGGAAGATGTAATTGAAAGCTCCATTATTACTCTAGATGTAAAAGTGCATGATAATTATGCACACACACTAAATCAAGATGAGGTTAATGTCACCGTTCAATTTATCGGAAAGAATTATACTGTAATTGCTTTAGATGAAGGAGATAAATTTGGTGTGTCTCTGCCTACAAAAGATCTAAAGCATGGTACATATGAAATGGAGATTCTACTAAAAGGTAGTTTCTTAGAATCCTCATCCCATAAAATAGAAGTAATGATTATTCCCCAATTCCCTTCAATTACTATTTCTACCGATAACCTCTATGTAATTGCCATCTCCACCTTTATTTTTACATTAATTCTCTCAAAAGGTCTCAGAATGACCTACGCACGTTTACGTAGTAATCCAGAACGAGCTGGCTGGGTTTTAAACATGCTTATGCTGATTAGTAGCTTAGCTTTAGTGATTGTGCTAGCCAGTTGGTATTATTTGCTTACAACTACTCCAATATGGAGTTTTATGGTTCTTTTATTAGCTATTGCACTAGTATTGACTATTTTTGCGTTATTTTTCTTCAAAATCGTTCATTCACAGATTATTTCAATGCAGTTTTCTAGAAGGAAATTCTATGGTGCGTTAATTTTCGTACTATTAATTGCTTTTCTGCTTATAATGGTCTTTATTATAGCAGGTGAGATTCAATGGTTTGACTATTACGTTGTGCACTCTCAAAGAAACCTTTATATCTTCACCATCCCGCAAATTTACTACGATATTGGAATTATAGCCTTTACTTTAGGTTTTCTTTTAATAGTTATTAGTACCATCCTCCGAACTCGTTCAAACATTAAACATTTGCAGGAAATCAAGCAACAAGTAAGAGAAGGCTACTATCCAAAACACAAGAATTATCTCGACTCTAAAAAAGGGGATCTTCTTAGAGATCATTTTTTCTTACTAACGCGTTCATTTGTTTTCTGGTACGGCCTCATCATTGTGACTTTTATCTTTTCCTTTGAGATCTATGAATATGTCCCTCTTTTTGCTGTAGTCTTAATCCCTGCAGTTCTAGCATTTTTAATTATGTTTAGAGGCTTTATTATTGATGTCGTATTAGATCTTTTGTGGTATGCATGAATTTAAATAAAAGAGTGATCGGAGCAGCAATAGCTCAGATCATTGTTTTAATAGGAATAGGCGTATTCGCCTTCTATTATATAGAAACTGGAAAGGAAGACGAAGAAGAGCCAAGTTTACGCCTTCAGCCTGACGAATCATATGAAGGGAGGCTAAATAGTGTTCATTTAGTAATTGCATACAATAAATCTTCTGATTCTTTTAAAGGGAACGTCTATAATCCAACAGACCAGAGTTTGTATAATGTACGGGTGGAAGTAGCTGGAGGTTCATTTGTTTAAGGGTTCTGAAACAAAGGAACTAGGACCAACACCAGCTGAAGATCTAGCATCTGGAGAAAATAGAACTGTTGAACTTTCAGCAGAAGGATGGGACTTTGATACATGGGTGGCTCATCCCGAGGCATCCTCTACTGATTCACAGGACGGGGAAGCAAATGAAGAAAATCATCATAACGACAATGAAGTTCCATTAGCATTCTATCCTGTAATTATGGGACTCTCTATCCTTTTTCTTAAAAAGAGAAAATTATTTCAGTAGAATGCTCCACTGGGTTCTCGATTTACTAACAATTTTGTATTATCCGGATGTTGGCTTAGTTTTAGTAATCTTGGTCAATTTAGCGGCTTTAAAAGGTAATTAATGCTGATAGGGAGTACTTCTTTCTATTTTCCTAATTCAAGTAAGCTTCGCTAAAAACTTTGGATTAACCTAATGAAATATCATAGTTGTATGACAAATTGTATTATAGACAACACAAAATATATGTAAAATCCCTTTTATTCAATCAAAATATCCCCATTTTTTTGATAATTTCACAGTAAAAATAGTTAAGTGGGTGAATACCATGACTCAATCCGAAAGTCACTCTTATTTTTCCCAAACACCATTAGCAGTTAAATTAATGGCGCTTACCACATTTTTCATAGGTTTGGCTATCACTGTAGCAGGTGGTGCCATATTTACAGAATACATTGAATTTGAAGAGTATAGTCCCGCAGTCTTAGGAGAAGTTTTTGGAACATTAGGTATTGTCATGATAATTGCGGGAATTGGATTATATAGATTAAATCCCTATTCATGGTTACTTTTTATCGGTGCAGCAGTCTTACTTATCGCTTCTGCGTTTTATCTACATCTAGATGATCTTCCGCTAAAGACTGCGACAGTAGTTATTAGCTTTGTTCTTGGTAGTCTTATTGCTGAAAATGAATTTTTTCTTAGATCAGAAGAAACTTTGAAAAAAATGGAAGCTGCAGGTATCGATACAAGGAAAGCACCAATTCTCATCCAACTTCACGCGTTTATTGTAATGGCAACAGGATTAGCAGTAATCGTATTAGGCATATTAGTTTATCCTTGGAATGATAAAGAAAGTATTATTGAAATCGAAAACTATGATCCCCAAGAAGTTTCTAGTATCTTAATCATATTTGGAGTTATACTACTTTTCTCTGGGTATGGACTTAGACAGCTCAATAAGGGAGTTTGGCTAGTCGCTATTATCACTTCATTATTTCTTATTGGGGGTTTAGTCCTTATTAATCCTGATGATGCGCTTCCAAAAATTCTAATCGCTGCCGTTGCCTGTATTCTTGGTGATTTGGTATCGGAAAATGAATTTTTCCTGAAACAGTTCGAATTTACATATTTGAAAAAGCTACGGCACTCAATTAAAGTAATTTTGGTAAATATAGATTTTCTGACAAAAATAATCTTTTCTCTTATTGCATTGGTAATAGCTTTTCTTTGGTTAAGTATTTTTGTCGATAGAAGTTTAGGAGAAGCCGAATGGCTTGATCTTGTTACGATAACTGTACCAGTACTATCATTATTAGCAACCATAACAATCCTCAACAAAGCAATAATCACTCCCTCAGGAGTTTTATCTCGTAGGACGTATTGGGGAATATTTCTTGCTTGGTTCTGTTACTTCATAGGTGAAGCAATATACGCTGGTTATGTGTTGCTACTGAATGAAGACCCGCCTTATCCTGGTGTTGGTGATTTGTTCTGGGCGATAGGTACTGCAATAATGGTCAGTGAGTTACTAATTTTTGCAGATACTATAGATGTGGACATTAATAAGAAGCTTATGTATTTATTCTTCATTGCTGTCGGAATATTGGTAGCAATACTTCTTTATGTTGCTTTTTGGGAGATATTAATATCAGAGTTCTATGAAGATTATGGACCCTATCAAAAAAGTCTTGATATATTCTATTTTACAGCTGATGTGCTGATTATCTACACCGTGGGTTATATAATACTAAAAATGGCTCGGGCAAGAAGTAGAATACCCTTAGGATGGATTTTACTAGTCATTGGAATGATTAGTATGATCATCGCTGATACATGGTATGCTTACAGAGAATGGAAGATAGATCCTGAAGATTGGGAGCTTTATAGTCTGGAAGACGCCTTTTTTATGTTACAGTATGTATTCTGGACATTAGGAGCAGCACTCTTCCCAATAAAACGCATTTCTGCTCAGAAAGAAACTCAAAGCAGTTCCTTTTCAAAAGAAGGTGAGTAAATGGATCCAGAAGCAATAAAAAAGACAAAATATGGGAGTTACTTCTCGATTGGGATTATAAGCATTATCTATGCAGCTGTCTTGAATATTACTGAAGACCTTGCTATTCAAGAATATCTCAATAAAAATATACAACCGGATACTGAGATCAATCTAGCGGTATTTGTACCAGCTATAGCGGCAATAATTTTTGGAAAAGGGATCGGAGCAAGTGCTGCAGCATTAGGTCACTCTTTAGACCTCGTTGGTACTAACCTGTTAGCCAGTGCAGGTGGTGATCCTGCAACAATAGCTATAGGTGATTTAATTACATTGGTCGCGGATAGTCTAGGAGCATGGACAGTAGGTGTCCTGACTAAACGACCTGAAGGAAAATGGGACTCTATTACCTCTAGGTTCAAAGATAGAGAGACTTGGGGACGGATTGGGAATAATACGGTAGGGGGTTTAGTTGGGATTGCATTAGCAGAAAGTTTTGTATCAGCTTACGGCAGACATTTAGCAGAAGAATTGACTGAGGATACGCTTAAGCATGCTTCTTCAATCTTTGTTGAACAATTCTTTATTTCTGCAGTAATTTTGTTAATCTTTATTCCTGCGACATTATTCTTCTATGAGCTTGGAGACGTCTTAATTGAGGTCCGAGATCTAAGAATTGATCAACAATTAAGAAAATTGAGTTATATGACACCTGAAGAGGCAGCAGTGGCAATTAGTAACGTTGTACTTCCCGATAAGGCATTTACTAAGGATACATGGACATCTCTCAAAATTAATTTTCGTAATAAGCTTGATAAAGCCACCAGCTTTAAAATTGAATCCGTTTCGACAGCTCGGTGCTATCCACCTGAAGATAAAACAAAAGTATTGGAACCAGGGGAGACTTGGGAGCAAAACTTCTTTGTCTTACCATCGAAACAATCTGAGGTTGATGCACAGATCAGAATTTCACCTACTACTGTGTCATCCTTTTACGATGATACTAAAGAACTTCATACAATTTTGGAGATCAAAGGTAAAAGTAGGGACCCCCACAAAGACGCATTTACAATGCTGGTCTTTAGTATTGCCAACTCTATAATTGTTGCGGCATCAATAATCTATTCCAATTTTGTAACCGTCATGGATAATTTGGAAAACGCAGCAGACTACCTTCAAGATTCAGGTGCACTTCTTGGGATTGTTGGTGCAATTGAATTAGCAGTG
The DNA here is from genome assembly GCA_016840025.1 of Candidatus Hodarchaeota archaeon. The sequence continues at coordinate 2,219 of JAEOTF010000160.1, read as the reverse complement.
TTTATTCCAATCCTTTATTATATGAGACGCACAATAATGAATATTTCAGAAGAAGCTACTCTTAAATTATCATTTGGCACAGACATTTCAACACATAAGATTGTCGATCGTTTTGAAAGACGGATAGATGTATTTATAGATCAATTTCGTGAATCATTTTCACTTTTCGTAAAAATCATTTTAATCGCAGCCACAGTCATTTCAATTATCGTCCTCGGAGTAGAAGGGTTTAGAGTCTTTGATGGATCTAGTAGTCTAAATGATTATCCTCAATATGCAAGAGATCTCATGATCATAGGAATTGGTGTTTTTATTGCATGGGTTCTGGGATTACGTGGAGCAGAACTTCTAAAACAGGCAGGATTAATCCCTAAAGACAAGTATCTGATTAAAGAAAAAGGTGCGGTTGAAAAATTTGAACCTTTGAGAAAATTTCAGGAAGGGGTACCGAATGAGGTAATACTCACTGTGAAAAACACTACAAAACAACCAGGCGTTAGAGTACGGTTGGTTGGATTTGATACAGTTTCACCAGCACTTGTAGAACTAAAGGTTCCATCGGGAGGAAAGGGGACTTTCAAAGCTGCAGTCACTCCGATCGCAACAGGAACTCGCGATATTCTTGCGGTCACTTATCCATTGTATGATACAAAAGGGAATTATATCGATCCTGATGAAGCGGAACCCTACTCCAATCAACATCTCGGTTATGATGTAATGCCTGAGACCCAACTGGGTCTTACAAAAGATCAAACCTCAACATTGAAGAAATTAGGAATAATTGCAGTTGCTTTGGGGGCAATAATATATGCTGCGAGTAGGTACATTGGTGGTGAGACAGTAGAGGAAGCTTTCTCACTGATTCGAGATAATGCACCATATCTCCTTGCAATGCAAGCACCTTTTGTTTATGCGTACTTCTATTTCCAGAATAAATTCCAGACGTCTCAATTTGATATTATGAATATTCTTGATCAATTATCCAGTAGTCAAGCAGTTATGGAAGAAATGGACAAAACAGTGGGGAAATCGCTTGGAGCTTCCATAAAAGGGAATGTAAAAACCGCAATTAAAGGGCAAATCACCACAATGGCTGGTGATCTCATTGGAGATGAGACAACCAAGCAAATAAGCGCATTGATTGAAGAACACGTCGGCGTAATCCTTGCAAAAGAAAGAAGAGGAGACATTTCAACAGAAATACGAAAAGATGTGGAAAAAGAGACAAAGAAAGCGGTTCTCGGTGAAATTGAGAAAACCATAGAGAAAGAACTCGGGAAAGAACTAACAAAAACGATAGAAAAGACTGTTAAAGAAATACAGAAAGCTCGGAAAGAAGCTGGCAGTCTAAAAGAAGCAACAAAAAGCGAAGTTAAAGCTAATGTGAAAAAACAAGTGGGTCCACCTCTAAAGAAGAAAATAGAATCCGAATATAAACCTCAACTTAAAGCGAAATTAAAAGAGACAATTCGTGAGAAATTTACTAAAAAAGTTGCACCTAAACTTGCCAAAGAAATCAAAAAGAAAATCGAACAGACCCTCATTAAAGATCTGGACAAGACACTATACAAAGAGCTTGAGAAACAACTCGATAGTTTAGTCGACAAAGTTTTTGTTGAAGTTGAGAAGAATATGGATAGTGAGCTTAGACAACAGTTAGAAGAGAAGCTTCAAGAAAAACTTCGTGATAGACGCTTGACCCAGAAAATTGCGGCAGAATTTGACGACCAATTAGGCAGTAATTATGCCTCTCAACTGGAAGAGGGTATGGGCACTGCACTAGAAACTGAAGTTGGGCAAAAGATCAAGGCACATCTTGAAAAGGAAATTGAAGAGAAAATCACCAGTAAATTGAAGGAACAATTACGTAAGGATATTGAAAAGGAAATAAAGAAACGCCTTAAGTCACATGTCAAGAAAATAATAGAAGAACAAGTTGAAAGACGGATCTCTGAAACAATTGACCAAGCGATAGCGAAAACAACGGAAGAATCTATAGAACGATTTATTAATGAAACAACTGACCGTTATGTGGATAATACAATTGATAAATACGTTGATAGAGTAGTAAAAAAGTTAGAATAGAATTTTTCCGTGAAATTTCGAATCGGGAAGATGCAGCTGATGACAAAGGGTACAGGTAGCGAATTTATGGAGAAGACATACTATCGGTATGCAGTAAAATCAGATCAAATGAAAGGTCTCCCTCAACCTCCTTT
>JAEOTF010000001.1 GCA_016840025.1 Candidatus Hodarchaeota archaeon | reverse complement strand
TAATGGGCAATAGCTCTTTGAACGAATTTTTCCCTTTGCGTCGAGGGCTTTTTCAAGGGAGCAGCGAAAGTTTTTTGCTCGATTTCTTTTCGAGCCATACCACGTAATAAGAAATAACTTATATTATAATTCAGGACTGGAATAGTTTCAGAAATAGCTATTCCTTTGGTTAGCCCATATCCTCCCTCAAATACATCTCTGATCTCTTTGAGGCTATTTCTTCTATTATTTAGAAGTAAACGAGAGGACTGAAAACTTTCCACACTAATTTCAGATTAATAGCCCGTGCGCGAGGAGCGGGAGCTTGCTGAAAAATATAATTTCATGGCATTTGATTATATTTCGAATGAAAGCAAATTTTCTAATCATATAATTTCCCGATTTTTTTGAATCGTAAACGTTCATAATTGAACCATAGGGTTCCAGCGATTTCTTCGAAAAAGATGATGAATTTGGCACCTCCTGGAAATCTTGTATAAAATTCCATAGGAGTCAAGGTGTTCTTCTCATTAGGAAAAAAAACAGTCGGGAGAATAGCAAATTCATGCTTGTCGATGCTTTGAATGGTGAGAGAGGAAAATTCACCCGAAATCTTGAGGCGATCAGTTTCATTAAAACCTTCATATATGCCATTCAATTTCTTGAAATGCTTTCTTTCAACCAGAAAGTGGACTCGGTCCTCGGGAGTACCAGCAACTAATGCAAGAATAGAACCCATGATTGGTCGTGGGCCAAGATAATTATTTGCAAGTGCAACAAGGCCAATCTTCAATGTAGGGATAAAGAGAAAATCAGCAGTACCACCAAGCATATTTCCCCCATGATCAAGTCTAAAATGGCCATAGAAATCGGAGTGAGTAAAGAAACCGTACCCGTAACCCAAGGAGTTCTGAGGGGTATAATGGCTCACTACTTTTGCAGCTAGAGTACCAGGTTGGAGTGAATTACGTTGCATTTCCTCAGAAGAAGCTTCACTAATAACTTTAACATCTGTGTATGTACCCTTTCCTAAATGCATTAGTATATACGTTGAAAGATCCTTCACACAGGAATAAATACCACCAGCAGCCATAAATTCCCATCTATTCTCAAAATAATTGATCTTTCGAGTGTTACCGCCTTTATCCTTCGGATTGACATGATAGCCTTGAGCTAGATTATCATTGTCTTTGAGCTCTTCAGGGAAAAAGGTAGTACTTGTCATTCCTAACGATTCAAAGATCCTTTCCTTTATAAACTCTCTATAGTCCTTCCCAGTAACCTTGGTTATGATCATTCCAAGCATAGCGTAAGCAAAATTATTATAATGAAAGTACTGATCGATTTCGTGAGTAAAATCACCACTTGAGTTAATAATACGGAAGAAATCAGCTTCAGAGGACATTGGCACCAGTTTGGCATTCGCAGGAATAACAAGCTGTTCCTTTGCCATATTGTAGGAAAAAGTGTCACTTTCAAGGTTGGGAATGCCAGAAGTATGATTCATCAAGTGCTTAATAGTAATTGGAGTATTACCAGTCTCAACTTCTAAAGGAAGATAATTCTTCACAGCATCCGTCACTTGCAGCTTTCCTTCATCCACCAAGATCATAATAGCAGTACAAACAAAAGATTTAGTTGTAGAAGCAATATTATAGATAGTGTTTTCATCTGCAGGGAGGTTCTTATCCAGGTTTCGTGCTCCAAACCCTTGTTTGTACGCTATCTCTCCATCTTTGAGAATGGCATAGGATAATCCCCCAATTTTCATTTTAGCCATTTCTTCGGCAATTAATCGGTCAAATTTATCAACGTTTGATTTAGTTAATTCTAAAACCATGAGTTTCCCCTCAAAATAGATACAAGGAGTTTTCGTCTATAATTATGTGTGTAAACTTCTGATATTATTAACAATGGGAGTGGAAACTTGATGTATTAGAGCCTATAATAATTCTTTTTTTTGTAGAGTATATTTCAGTATGCAGACATAAGACCAGAAAGCCCCTGAACACATACTAGTAGACTCCTTAAGGCTATTACTAGAAGTAAACGAGAGGACTGAAAATTTCCAAATTTCTTCAAAGAAATAGCCCGTGTGTGATGAGTGGGAGTGTGGTAGGGACACTAAACATGTCGGAGGATAGTCACGCGTATTTTTATAGGAAAGAATTCCTCTATAAAACAAAGGCATACTATTTCCCTTTGTTCCATACTGCAGTAAACTTTTTTGCCTTCAGGAGATATTCTTGCATTTCTTCATTCGAACGGTTTTGTTTCTTGTGAAGCATACGACTAAGCAAGGTATCAATTTGACTGAGCTCGGCAATCTCTTGATTGGATGGCTGGTGGTCAGTCATACCTTGCCAGCGCGTAATTTGACTCATGAGGGAATTTTTAGTCGTTCGAGTTTTGTCACCCAGGGTGGCAAGACCCTTTTCTTCACATAGAAGCTGGGCGTGGAATAGTAGCTCTTGGGCTTTGTCAAAGTTTAATTCAAAAAGAAAGAGCTGTGCCTGAAGAATGTAGACTTCCACCAAGAGTGAATAAGAATGATATTGCTTAGCATTGTTAGATAGATGATCAATCCAGGTTAAAGCATCCGCTAACGCCTCTTTACTACCCGTTTGACGAAATTCAGCGACATAAAAAGCACATAGGTGAAGGATGGCGTCAGCCGTTGTTAGTATTTCAACTATATCCTCGTTAGCTACCTCTAATAACAATTCTTGGGCGTGAACTTTATTCACTGATCGATCACTCAAATTTAGGATTAATGCTTTGGCGATTTTTTGGTATTGTTTGTATACTGGTGGAGTCACCAACCCCCAGTCCTTTTCTAATTCCTCATACAGATTCTGTGCTTTATTGAATTTTCCTAATTCTAAAGCTAATTTCAGAAGAACAAATAAAAACCACAGTCTCATATATTCCTTTTCTGGAATAGAGGCTATTACATCCTTTAAGATGGAAAAGGCATCTTTTAATTTTCCTTGGGATTGATATACCATTGCTATAGATCCTAAACTTTCGTACATACTACGTTTTTTATTAAGTTCTTTAGCATGTCCAAGACTCTTTTGTAAAATTGAAAGAGCTAAATCTAATTCCCCCATAAGCATATATGCTTCTCCAAGACAGTAATAAGCAGTAATCATATTAAATTTCGCATTAACCTTTATGAAAATCGCCAATGCTTGTTTGTACAGATCAATCGCTAAGAGAAGATCTCCTCTTCTAGCCTCACGGATACCTAAACTTAGTAACACTACGCCTTCTCCCCTTTTATCTCCGATTTCCCTCCGTACCTCAATTGCTTGCTGTAAATACTCGTCCTCCTTTTTTAATTCACCGAGTTGACTATAGATAGCCCCAAGTACACTTGAACAATAGCCTATCCCAAATTTATCGTTATACTTATTGAATATCTCTAATGCCTGGTGTGAGAGCGATTCTGCTTCTTTGTATTCCCCGATTTCAAACTGATTCCAAGACTTACGATGGAAGTGCCAGGCCTTTCTTATTTCCAGTTCTATTGGAACAGATCCTGTTGATTCATCCAATAACTGTGAACTTGATGTCAAATACTGTAAACCTTCATCAAAATCACCCATTCGGGTACTTGCATTGGCTTGTTCAAGTAAGGCATCAATACGGAGCAGAGGAAACGAATGCTCTTGAGCTTCTTGCTCTAAAGATCGTGCTAGTTCGAAGGCAGATATAAGCTTCCCCTTCAGGATTAAAGCATGGCATTTCATAAGGTTGAGTGAGATCTGGTCTTCTTTGTCCCTAAGGGTCGGAAATAGCTTGTCAATGCTAGCTATCGCCTCATCGAATTTACTCTGCAGGACTAATTGTCGAATTACCTCGTATTTATCATTTTTTGATTTGATATACACGCTTTACACCAAAGACTCTCATTCTTCTCGAGTCTTAGATTTCTATGTATAAAAGATTTGACAGGTGTGTGATGGAAAAAATTTCTCTAGTTGAGGAGTTAATTAGAGAGACTCTTCGTAACAGAAGGAAAAATACGTATCTTATAAGATAAAAATCTTTTAAATATAGTGACCACCAGATATAAGACCAGAAAGCTCAGGAACACACACTATTCGACTCCTGAAGGCTATTTCTTTAAGAAACCGAGAGGAAGCGAAGTTTCGAATACTAAGCGATACGAAGGAAGGTACTCTTTTCGAAATAATGCCGAATGATGAAAGAGTGGAATATCTTCTCTGATTCTAGCCTGATTAACCTTATTAAGCAGAGATTCTATGAAATCATCTAAAATCTTCATTTCACCTGTAAAGGTTGAAAATATTTCATTTAACTCCTTTAAAAACGAATTAAAACCTCTGTCTTCCATAATCTTAACATTCAACATCATTTTCCAAAGTTGGTCGACAGTTCCTTTGTATTTAAATTTCCAAGGACGAATATGAATCCTTCCTAAGTTTGTATTTTCATTTAATAGCTCAAATAGAGGTTCAGTAAAACTTTTTGAAATCTGCTCCTCATTAAACTCTGTTTGAAGTCCTCTATATACATTATCAGAACTTTTGCTTACCAGTAAATGTCCCCAACCGAAATAACGCTGATAGAGGAACTTATAAATATCAATAATGGTGCAGCTAGGAAAAATTTGAATGTGGTCTGATAAGGACTTATAATGAGAAATAATAAACTCATTATTTTCGATTTGAATTCTCTCAATGTCTTTCACTAATTTTTTCCACATTTTCATTCCGAACTTTATGCTTCATTGTCAACCCAGTTATTTCTACCATTGAGTTTTATTAACCTATTGCACTCTAGTTGCACTTGTTTTAATCTACAACTAGCGTATAATAGGAATGAGGAGCCAGATGAAGAGATAAAATAAAAACGGAAAAAACCACCAGACATAAGACCAGAAAACCTACGAACACACTCTATTTGACTCCTGAAGGCTTTTTTGTTAAAAAACGAGAGGACTGACACTTTCAACTCTTTTTAGAATCAATCAGCTTTACTTTTCTGATAGCAGCTATTCTTATGGAACAGGAACTGTTACCTTCTTTTCCTCCTCCTATTAAAGATAAAGATAGCAAACCCTAAAACTACAAGAAACACTCCTGAGGATGATGACAACTTTGGAGAGGATGTAGTAGTAGAGCTATCAGAACTAGTATCAATGGTTATTTCTGTTGTTGTAATGCGTCCTTCAATCGTAAAAGTAACCACCGAGTGGCCAAAGTTTCCAGCATTATCAACCCCGTAGGCATGGAGGGTGTATGTTCCATCTGTTAGTGTACGAGTGACATCCTGTATCCAAGATTGATTATTCACATCAACTCCCTCGATATAGTACCAGTAGTTAATTGCATCACCGGTAAGTGATATAGTGACTGTACCAACCCCATAAGCCGTACTCGTTGGACTTGTAATTCTGACTGTTGGTGCCGTCGTATCAATGGTGAATGTAACATAAATATACACCACGTTGCCAGCAGAGTCATTGCCATAAGCATGAAGAATAAAATTCCCATCAGTTAATGTACGATCGACAGTAGATGTCCAGCTATTGTTCTTTGCATCTACTTCCTCAATGAAATACCAATAGTGGACGGCAGTTCCAGTCAGGGTAATATAAACCATTGATTCTGTATAGGTTGAACTGATAGGACTTTCAATGATCACGGAAAGGGGATTGGAGGCTATGATAACGGAGGGAGAAATAGCTTGAGTAAAATTCGTACCATCACTCACTTGGATTACAAAGTACCACTCATCCCCATTTGTTGTCTCGCTCGCCGAAATCAAAGTTTGGTTCTCTAAGGTTATTTGTTCTATATCATTCCTGAACCACTGAATTTTTGATCCTATCTCTGGATCTCCATCCGCATCGAAGTAATCATAAGAGGCGACAAGATTATCTGTTGTCAGAGGAGTACTAGGTGAAAGGGTTAGATTACCGACTATTGGTGGGGTGTTAACAACTGATCCAATGGTCACTGTGGTACTATTTACCCAAGCTCCATAGTCAGTCCCGTCTGAAGGACGAATACCAAAGAACCAATTTTCCCCATCAGCAGTAGAACTAGAAGAAACAGTCAAAGAACCGTTTAAGGTACCTTGTAATACACCATCTTTAAACCATAGAACTAGCGACCCACTTTCTACATCACTACTATCAACATCACTAAAGGTATAGGAAGCAAAAAGGTCATCTGTGGTGTTAGGATTAGAAGGACTAATCGCTAAATTGCTTACGGTGGGTGGAGTGTTGCCAATGGTAACATTAATCGGACAACTCACCCAGGAACCAAAATCAGACCCATCATTCGGATGAACCTTAAAATGCCATTCCTCGCCTTTAG
>JAEOTF010000159.1 GCA_016840025.1 Candidatus Hodarchaeota archaeon | reverse complement strand
GTCCCGATGATAAGAATCCAAAATACTACTAATGATATTACTAAATGGTCTGTGCCTAAAACACCTGAAATATAAATAAAAATTACACACATCAAATAAATTAGAGAGAGTGTAATAAGAAAGACAACCTGATTCCTGCGTATGTTAAACCTTGTTTTTTTGTTTTCAGCATTTTTAATAGATTCAACAAGTTTTTCTTCATCATTTCTAGTTGTTTCTCCAGAAGTATGCTTTTCATCATTTTTACCTATTTTTAGTACGTTTTTGGCAAGACCCCAGACAATTGGAACAAGAATGACTGATGACAGAAGAAACCCTATAAGAAAACTCAGATAAACGGTTTGTAATGCAAATGTGTAAAAATCATAATAACCTGCTCCTACCATTCCACTTTTTAGTGGGCTTAGATATGAATTTTTAACCAAAAATGGCGCTAGAATTACATAGCATACAAAAGAGGAGAGTGCTGCAGTTATACTAATTTTAGGCTTATTAATAATAAATCCGACAGCGAATAGAGCAATACCAACCACGCCTATGTTTAAACCTAAAATCCAGCCATTCTGGGGTTGACTAATATCAATTACGGGAATAATAAGAGAAAATAATCCAATTACAAATCCAAATATGAGAAATTTTCGGAAAAGGGCTATTTTTGACGCTTGATTTGTTACTAAAACATCTAGCATCTCATTCGCTTGTACTACAGTTGGAAATGGATATTTTTCATCATCATGAATATATCGATCCTTTATGTACAGTCCGAAGATGATCCCTGCGATACCTGGTACAAGCATAATGAAATAATGAACTGCTATCGGTATTAACCATTCTTTAGAAAATATAATTCTATTTGTTATTACATCAGAAGACGGAATTAACCATGATGGCATTTCTCCAGATAAACCAAATATTGAAGCGTTTTGAGAAAGCCATATAAGTAATAATAGACCTATTGAGGCTTCAGCTGCAGCTACTCCGCCATAAGAAATTGCAACAACTGCTAAATTCTTATTATTTGCATCATTTCTAAAGAATAACTTTGCTAAAAGCAGAACAAAAAACACTGAAATACCAAGTGACAGGAAGCCCAGTGTAATAGTAAGGTAGAGGGATATCCAGTTCAATATTAAACCTGTCAAAACAGAAAAAATAACAACTTTTTTCTGAATTCTATCCTTGGTTGGATGTATTTCTTCTTCAAAGGGTTTTTTAAAAGCTATTTGAGAAGAATCAACTTCAATAACACTCATACGATATCAATCCAGTAATATTAGATATTATTGCATTCTTTAGAATATTCTAAATAATTGTTAGTTATCGAATATATAAATTTTTCGAAATGGTTGTGGTTTATAGAATATTATAAAAAGTACTTAAATTTCGAAAATTATAAGAACAAGGATTGAAATAGAATATCTGAGTAGCGATGAGTAAGCAAAGCGATACAATGCTGAACAAACCTGAAAATGAAGACCCTTTAAAGATAATGAAAGTATTAAGCAATGAAATAAGAGCTTCTATTTTCCTATATATAGTAATTTTTCATGAATTAACCTTGGAAAGGCTGAGTGAACTTCTTTCGAAAAGTAAATCAACAATACATCATCACATACAGCAGTTGATGGCTATAGGAATAGTAGAAGAAGGGACAAAAGCAGGTAAGAAAACAAAATATTATAGGGTCAATGAGGAAAAAGCAGGACGTGGATTATATTATTCTGAGGATATTGATGATCAGTATATTCCCCCCCCTGAAGAGTTTTCCAGTTTTTTTTCTGGATTAATTCGAACTGCGACATTTTTTACACAGAAGTCAATTTCACTTGCAGTTGATTATCTTGAAAAAAAAATAGCGAAAAGTGGTTCTTTTGATATGTTCAGGGAATTCATGGATGAGCTCTCTTTCGACTTTCGTATCCAATTATTCACTGAGGAAAGATATAGACTCTTTGAAAAGGAATTAGAAGAATTTGATCAGAAATTAGAAAAATTGTTTGATGAGATGGATACGGAAGATGAAAAAGAAAGACCCTATATTCTCTATCGAATTATTTTGCCCTTGAAAGAGATCTTAGATACAAAATATACTAATAAATAGGAAGCAGATAATAATGAATGAATTAAATTCTAATAGAATTATGATTGAACTTAATCCAGAAACAACTCTAAAGATTGACGTGCTTATTGAAGAAGGACTCTATTCAACTCATTCGGATTTCCTTGAAAGAGCAATCGAGAGACAGCTTGATGTTCATGAATCAAAAATTAAAAAATCTGATAAAACGAGAACTACGTCACTTGGAGTACTTTTTTATTCAGCAAAGGACTTAGAAGACGTGGTTGCGGAAGGAAAACAACTTGAGCTTAAAGTAATTGGTTTTCTCAAATTCTCCGATGATGTGACTACCGACTTGGTAGAAAGAGCTATAGCGAAAATCAGTCTTACAGGAATTCTTAGAGCGCCCCCAAATGTTATACTGGCGCTAAATCAAAAGCGATTTACCTTCTTTGGACGTCCGTATTATAAATTTAGACAATTAAAATCGAAATCTAAGCAAAATAATCAACAGTATTTGGAGCAGTGAATAAAAGGAAAAACTATATTTTCAAGTAAAGCTTTAGAGAAAAAGTCTAGTTTTAGCTTATAACTAACTTAAAATGAATAAAATGTTGGTTTTATGAATGACAAATCCTGAAGAAGACTTCGCTACTTCCACTTTTGAAGAAAAAATGAAGATGTTGGCGTACATGTCGGAAGCAGACCAACAGAAAAGTGCGGCAAATGTAATCGGCTTTTGTGAGGATTATTGTGGAAAATGTCCAAGCTATGAAGGAACGGGAGAAACTAAACTTGGCTTTTGTACCTTAGGTAAAAGCTCGGTGATCCACGAGCAAAAAGGCTGTTTATGTGCCCAATGTCCAATTTCACGGACGATGAGTCTCCGATGGAATCATTATTGCAGTCAAGGCAAAGCCATAGAACTTTCGGAAGCAGAACGTAAGTAGTTCAAGTAATACCTTCGTGTACTAGAATATAACTACTGATTTCTCTTTTTCTTGACAAACATAACTACGATTGAAACTATAAAAATAGAAATAAGGGCAGTTCTAGGATTAAATTCCGAAATGGTATCATCATAACGCTCTTGGAAATCATAATCCTCTGCAACATCGAAATCTGCTCTTCCTCCTGAATAATGGGTAGAATCTGATGACTTAGAACACTCAATAAGTAGTTCAGATGAACCACCACTAAGGTGATTAAAGATCATGTAATATTCTTCATTCGGTGTTACAATTTTAGCACCACCATCAAGTGTACAAGTAAGGGGACCCACTCCAAAAAAAGAATAACTCACCGTACCTGATCCAAGATCACTACCAATTGTTGAATCTGTACTTAGATAAAAGGTAATTTGACCAGCTCCATAACCATTTTCAAAATAAAAAATTGTAAATCGTGCAACATTGGATTGGCTTGGAGTAAAAGACTGCCACCACGTACTACCAGGGCTAAAAAGTCTATTTGCAGTTCCAGCTGTATATTCTTGATCCAAGACATAAGCCTGAGGTTTTGCGAAGCACATGAAAGTATTTGACATAATTAATATTATCCCTAGGAAAACTAATAGTTGAGACCTTCCCATTTTTAGACCTCTCTCATTTAAATCTTATAAATAGTAGTTGCAATATATCTTATTTTAAGATTAACTTCATCACAAATATAACCCATTCGGTCTTAATCTCGTCGGTATTCTAAAAGCACCTCCTAATGTCTTACATATCCTATTAAAAATCAATTTAATTTATTTCGGCTATCTTATTATGAATTTTAACAATTAAAAGCGAATCCTAAGCAAAATAAGCAAAAAAGGAATGAGAGACTAAACTAACTGGTAGTTCAATCAACAACAAGCAATGAAGGTTTATATGCTATGTAGAGACAAAATAGTCGGAATAAAAATAATGACTTCAAAAAAACTTCATTGGAAAGAGCGGGTCGTTTACTATTGGAATAAAATATTCTATCCAAGAAAGAATGAACAAATAGCACAGTTGAATGAACTGGTATTAACAAACTCTAAAAGACTTGAGCAAGCTCTTCAGGAAATAGAGAAACAAAATTTCGAAGAAGCACAGAGAATTTTCACATTAATGCGTTACAGTTTGGATATCTTCGAAAAAGATGCAACATTTAGAGAAATAAGAAAAAATATTCGGATACAGCGACGTCAACTCGCTCTTGATGAAAAAATACGGGATATGGACGATTTTTTGACCTACTCTAACTATCAAGAAATAAAAGAACAAATAATCACACTCTTTAACGCAAAGAAGTTTAGACCTGCACTTGAAGAGTCAAGGGAATTACTCTTCTTGTTACAAGACATTGAAACAAAATTCCAGAAGTATAATCTCCTCGTTCCCTCTCAGATTGAAGACCAATATAAGGAAGTCAAGCTACTCAATAACGAACTCAGAGAAAAATACAAACCCGAAGAAAAATGAAAAAGCTGTGAGAGCGATAGAATTAGGGGTTCTCTTTGATATGTTATTTATTTTAACTCCTTAGCCAACCGTATTGCGGAAGGTGTTTGTGCTAGACCCCCTAGGGCGGTGCATTTTAGTTCTGTTGGTAACATCAATCCTACAGAGTGTACTGCATCAATTGTCTCATCTAACGGAATAGGGTTATTATATCCTCCTAGAATTAAATCCGCACAGACAAAAGCGTTTGAAGCAGCAACAGCATTTCTTGTGTGACAGGGAATTTCGACAACCCCAGCCACCATGTCACAAACTGACCCCATCCAGTTCTGAAGTGTAATTGCTGCAGCATCTACTGCTTGACGTGCTGAACCTCCTGCAACTTCAACAACTGCTGCAGCTGCCATCGCACCCGCAACCCCTATTTCAACCTGACATCCTGCCACCTCAGCGGCGAATGTACTTTTGTGGGCTACTATCAATCCTATTCCAGCAGCTGCTAGTAACCCCATAGCAACTTTATGATGATTTACCCTAAAATCTTCAAGAAGAGTTAACATAATTCCTGGTAAAACACCTGCAGCACCAGCTGTAGGAGCTGCGCAGACTACTCCAGAAGCTGCTGCCGTATGACATGCTGCAAGAGCCCTTGCTGCTGCTCTAGTATGAAAACTTCCTGAAAATAACCGCCCTTCGGCTTCAGCTTGGAATATCTTACCCGCACTTGGTTCCAAAGTTCGCATTTTTGCAGGTTTCTTTTCTAGACCTTGTGATACAGAGGAATGCATGATGTCAAAACGTTGTAGGATTTCTTCTACAATTTGGTCTTCTTCTAGTCCTAACAGAGATGATTCATAAGCTAATGTAATTTTTCCTAATGATACACCTTGCTTAGTGGCTAAAGTCAATATTTTAGCAGCATCTTGAAAGAGAGGTGGACCACGCTGAACAAAGAAAATGGGTGTAGCCTTCCAGATATTTCGTATACCTGCGAAAGTTCTTAGCTTTTCAATTGATTGTTCATCTATAGGTTCAGTTAACTGAGCATGGAGAAAAGTAACTGAATCTTTTTTTTGACTTTTTAATGAAATATACTCCTGTTTGTCTCGAGTTATAAGCTTTTTAACCTTATTTATGTTATTTTCTTCCATTTCAACCAGTATTTCATGAGTTGAACCTGTAATATTCGTTGTCCATCCATTAAAGTTTGAAATGACAAATGCGCCTCCACCGATGGATTTTGCGATTAATGTTAATTTAGAAGCATCTTTAGCAATAAGTTTAATTTCAACGGTATTAGGGTGATCTACAATCTTTAATGGTTCGATTTTAAATTGAATGTCCAATCCCATAGTTTTGGCTTCATCAAGAGCACTAAGAAAACGATCATCTGTCATAGCCCAACCTAAAAGTCCTGCAGTAAACCCTGTGTCAGTACCCTGTTGATGAAAAACCTTCGCAAAGGAACCATCGGGGTCAAAAGTAAAGATAGCTGAGTTAGGTTCTTTTCCTAATAAACGACGGGCCATAGTGGCGATATGATAAGGACCTGCGGTATGAGAACTAGAGGGACCACGCATAATAGGACCCAGTACTTCATTAAAGATGCTAGGGGATTTCAAAGATTTAACTCCTCGTCTCAGTTCAGGTTGAACTCCAACTTAAAATTGTTGTAGAATTATTTCGTTCTAAATCTCAAAATAATCCTTTAACATAGCCCCCATCAACCTGAATTGATGCTCCAGTCACATAAGAAGCCCTCTCCGATGCTAAGAAAATCACAACGTCTGCAATTTCTTCTGGTGTTGCTAGACGTTCGACTACTCCTTGATCTTTCCACTCTTGAACGACATCTTCGATGTTTGAGCTCCGTTTTTGGGCAAATGCTTCTGCTAGTTTTTCAACCCGTTCGGTATAAGTATAACCTGGGCACACTGTGTTAACTAGAATATTATTTTTCCCAAATTCATTTGCTAAACTCTTAGCTAGGCCTGTAACTCCTGCCCGTGCCACATTAGAAAGAATTAACCCGTTCATCGGTTGTTTGACCGATATACTGGTAAGCATTATTACTCGTCCGTAACTCTGTTTAATCATATGAGGAAGAGTTTCTTTACACAAATAGAGGGTGCTAAAGAGGTTCAGATCAATTGCATTTCTCCACTCAGTAATGCTAAAATCTAGAAAACCTCCAGAAGGAGGACCACCGCTGTTTATGAATAATATATCTATCTTTCCAAAGGTTTCAATACTTTTAGAGACAAGGTATTGTACTTGTGAATAATCTGTTAGATCTGTAGGAATAGCAAGTACATTTTGTCCTGTTTTTTGGATTTCTTGTTGAGTTTTAACTAACACTTCTGGATTTCTTGCACAAATGATAACATCTGCTCCTTCTTCAGCAAAACCCTGTGCTACTGCTTTTCCGATCCCTTTACTGGATGCTGCAACTAAAACAACCTTATTTTTGAGTTTCAAGTCCAAATCTATCCCAACTATACTCTAGTTCTGAAATTGATTGAATTTTTAAGAAAAATTAGTAGAAAATAAAAAGGAATTTCTATTGTAAATGGTTGATGAAGTAGGGTATGGGGGAGTTGAATTTATAATTATCAGAGTTTGATTGATGTGAGATAATGTCCTTATCCAAAAACCAATTACATGATTTGCTCCGTGCAGGTAAGATCGCTCATATAGTATTAGATCGTATTACTCC
>JAEOTF010000158.1 GCA_016840025.1 Candidatus Hodarchaeota archaeon | reverse complement strand
TGGGCTGCTGGTTGGGATTTTTTCGGTTTCTTTACCTTTTGGGCTGCTGGTTGGGATTTTTTCGGTTTCTTTACCTTTTGGGCTGCTGGTTGGGATTTTTCGTTTCCTTGAGCCTTACCAACACGTTTATTTTCTTTTTCTATCCATGAATATAGTTCTTCTTCGGCTATATCCTCATTAATATCTACATCACTAACAAGATCATCTACTAGACGATCTATATCCTCTATTGAGTCCAAGAACTCTGGTTTGTTCGATTTCTTCTTTTTCACCTTTTTTTGATTAGGTGTCATATGATTCCTGACCTCTCCATTCAGGAGGTAAGTTATATCAATTAGTTATAAGATTTCTTAGTCTTATGTCTTATTATTCTAAAACCTATTCTTTGAGAGAATTTATTAGGAAAGGAAGTTACTTTTTTGAAACAAAATAAGTCAATTAGAAATCTAAATCTCCAAATCCTTCCATGTCATCCTCATCTGTGATAAGAGCTTCAATTTCTTCGAGATCTTGACGCACTTGTCGGACTGCATCATAAACTAGTTCTTCCCTCTTAGCTCCTGTGCAAACTAAGTTACCAGATTGAAAGAGAAGAAGTACTGTCTTTGGTTTGGGTTCTAACATCCTGTATATAAGGCCTGGGAACTGTTCTGGTTCATACATTGAATTATCAAGTAGAAGGGCTGCCAGTTCCAGGTTAATCCGTCCCCCAACAGAACCACTCGCAACAATGTTTTGCACTGTAATAGAGGTCTCCTTCTCAATGTTAACGCCCGCCTCAGTTTGGAGGAGATGAGCAAGGACATCAACCGCTTCTTCGATCATCTCACTCGATTTTGCACCGGTTATTACCATTTTACCTGACGAGAAAACTAAAGCACTAGTTTTAGGTTCTTTGATTTTAACAACAAGGCCTGGGAATTGTTCTGGTATATAACTAACTTCTGCGGTGTATACGAGTATTGAAGCAGCTTTTTCTAAGTTTATCTTAGCATGAAGGTCTGCACTTGCCACAACATTCTGAATCGTGACACTAATACCATCATCGGTCATTTTTTGGCCTGTTACTTCTTCATCTGACAAGTTGTTCCCCTTCATTACTCTGATTTTTATAGAGTTTAAAAAGGTTATTTATAAATAAAACCAAAACCGAATCTTTTTTCCTCTGTAATGTTTCTTTTTTCGCCTATTTATTCTCCATTAAAGCGTTAAACTATTCTTTCGAATTATTTACCTGTGTTTAACTAGTTATGATCATAAAACTCTGATTTCTTTTTCCTTAGTCGGAAACTTTCATTATTTGACATCGATAACGCTTACAAGTGCCTGTTATATCTTTCATTTTCCGTCATTATTTTAAAACTACTTGATATTCTCTACTTGAATTAATCTAATCATGAGACAAAGATCTTAAGGAGTTTCACAAGCCAATTATAACTCCTCACTCGCAGTTTCTGGGAAACAAATTTCATTAGAACGCATAACTCCTGTGTTAACGTTACATTCTTAAAACAGAGCGTGATTCATTAATGTTAAACTCAAATTGGGCAGTATCTCTTCTTTGTGACTTTATCAAATGCCGTAGTGATATAGAAGCACCAAAATCTGAGATTCTTGAGATAGCTACAAATGCAGTGACCGAATTAGGATTAATTCCTCTCAAAGTTGACTCAGAACAAGGTACGGGACTTATTGCTTATCCTAAAGATCGTCAAAATGATCATTTGCTGCTTTGCAGTGCTCATTTAGATGTAGTTCCCCCAGGTGATGAGAAAAACTGGGATTTTAATCCTTGGATTGGTGATGTATATGAAAATTATATTCGAGGACGTGGTTCTGTAGACATGAAAGGTGGAGCTGCTGCTTTTCTCGGAGCGTATCAACAGCTTCAAAAAAAGTCTGAATCCTCTCCACCAGTTCTTTTTGCTTTTTCTGTGGACGAAGAAGTAGGAATGGAGAGCACAAAAGCCATGGCTCATCGGTTAAAGGATTTTAAATTAAATTACTGTCTTATTGGCGAACCTACTTCTTTAAAAGTTGGCATCATGGAAAAAGGGGTTCTATGGTATAAAATAATTGCAAAAGGGAAAACCGCTCATGGATCTATGCCAGAAAAAGGACATAACGCTATTTTTGAGTTACTACCATTCCTCAATAAGATTAAAACACATGAATGGAAAGAAGGAGTTGTTGAAGACACTCGGTTAACCAAATTACTTACAGGTAATCTAGGCGAGATTAAAGGTGGAGTTGCTCCCAACGTAGTTCCGGATCGAGTAGAAGCTTCCTTTGATATCCGTTATCCTCCATCTATCCCTCTGCAGGCTATTGAAAAAAAGGTACAACAACTGGTCGATGATATTGGAGCAGAACTTATTACTGTGACGAATTTACCTGGTGTTGAAACTGCTCGTGATCACTCTTTTGTGCAACTTGTCTGTTCAAGTCTGGAAAAAGTTCAAAAAAGTGTAGAATTTACTCATCTAACTTATGCAACTGATATGGCAATTTATTCCCCACTTTTAAAACTCCCAATGGTGATTTGTGGTCCAGGAGATCCTCAACTAGCTCATCAAGCTAACGAAGCTTTAGTTGTACAAGAATTTCATGATGCTATTGATTTGTATATTCAGATTTATACAACTCTTGAATCTTCTTAAAGAATTGAAGAAAATACTCATTTGAACCCCATTTCATTTCAAATTTCATAGATCTTAATAATGACAATCCTTTAGTAACTTAAACCGTTAGTTTTTTTTATTAAATAGATCCATAAAGCACTTTAGAATCTACCTCTAGAATGGAGGATTCGGGTTTGTCTTCAGGATTTAACGTTAAAATAATTCGCCTGGTGAAAGAGGATTATCTCAAAAAAGATCAAGATCTTACCCCTGAGGATATCCCTGATATGGAGCCGCGTGCTCTACGAGGCATAGGTAATAAAGTATGGAGCAGGATGAAAAAGCTAGGAATTTTGACTATTCGCGATTTAGCTGCTGTTCCCATTGATACTCTTATTGATGCCCGAATCAGTCCCAAACTCGCTGAGAAATGGACCTTGGCATGCAAGGTAATTTTAGATTCAGTCTCATCACCGATACCAACAGATGTAACTGAAACAAAGATCATCTTGTCGGGTGTGGAAAACGCTGGAAAGACCAGTGTACTTCATTCAATCCGTGAAATGAGAACTGTAAGAGCTGAAAAACCTACGTCGGGGATGAGTGCAGAAGTTCTTGCATTTGCGGGTTATAGCCTTTCAACTTGGGACTTAGGTGGACAAAGAACCTTTCGAGAGCAATATTTTCGTAATCCAGAATTTTTCATGAGAACTAGCATTTTACTTTACGTAATCGACATCGTAGATGAAACTCGCTTAAAGGATTCTTTTGAATATTTTTCACGTTTAATAGCGATTCTGAAGTATCTCCATGAAACACCTATGATTGCGATACTTCTACATAAGTATGATCCTGAAATTCGAGGACCAATCATAGACCAAAAAGTCTGGCATCTTCAAGAAGATCTGCGTGAAATTACCCAAAAAGCTCAATTTGAAGAGCCATTATTTTTCCGTACATCGATTTTTGATCTTCTCTCCCTTACAAGGTCACTTTCCACCACTTTCTCAAAAATTAGTCCGGTATCCGATATCATTGTGTCCACCCTGAGCCATTTCTCTTCCCAACGAAGTGAAGCCTTAAGTTGTCTCTTATTTGCCGAAAATGGATTGGTAATCTCAGAATATATGGATGAAGAAATAGCCCTATCGAAAGAAAGTAAGGATAATATCATGTTTGAATCGATGATGCTAATCCGTGAATTATGTGAGAATCCTACGTCTGAGAAAGTAAATGAAATACATCGAATCGATGATTATCTACTAAGATTGCATCCTATTTTAGTAGGTAGAAATACAACTGTTTGGTTAGCTGCCATTGTTCCTCTTGATAGCGATGATCCACAAAAAATCACTTTAAATCTAACCGTAGAGGAAGGAGAAGATTCACTTCAAGAACAACTAACACCATGGATTCAAAGTTTCTTCAAATTATTCTAGAAAGACATAATACTTTCCAAAAACCTCAAATTGTCATTTTCACATTTGTTTAAATTTTCTAATCGAGATACTTGTAATTAGAGTGAATAGAAAAAAAATTGAATATCCATCCCAATACTGAGGTTCTTGGTATATTATTTTAATTTGATAATACCGGTAAAGTCCCCATGATGCTAATTGGAGCCCTTTTTTGATCCCTCACTAAATTGGCAGAAATTAAGACAATGATTTTGGTACCACTTTTCAGAATCGCCTCAAATTCTCCTGCCCAATACCCTTGTTGTTTACCTGCTCAAAAATATCCCTTGGCTTTTCTTTGCTCTGCCATATCTCAAGGGGATGTCCTAGGATTGCTTGTACGCTCTCATGTTCCCATAGTTGACAGAAAGCAGGATTAGCATATGTAAGTCTTCCTTCTGGATTAAAAAATGCAATCCCTGTTAATGCTGAAGCAATCGTATATTCATCCACCCAAAGGTCGTCTGTTTGTTTCTTGAACTCAGTGATATCAGTAATTGTAGTTACAACGCCCTTTTCCCCTTTAACGTACCGAACCCTAATCTGGGTATTTTGACTCCATTATTTAGCGTGAGCGTTGATGTTATTTCCATGTCCATTCCCATTTTATGAAAAAATAAAGAGGGTGATCTTTTTAAAAAGTTTCTAAGGCAAGATTCTTGATCAAGCTGATCTATAATTCCAATACTTCAGGTTAATTCAAATGAAGTTAGATGCTTATAAATTATGCTCTTTTTCAGTTTTATCCAGACTTAATCTGGGCAGTGAATTCCCACAAAAACATAACTCGAAAAATTGTTAGGTGATACAAATGCAAATAAATAAAATATTAATCGGGCTTATTCTTTGCTTTATTATGGTTAATCCCCAAGTAATGCAAATAAAAGCAGAGCTTAACACCTATTTAAGGCAAGATACGTTCGAAACAGATCTTAATGATTGGGCTATACTTGATGCAGATACACTAGCACGAAATGATACAATTTCGCATGGTGGAGCTTGGAGTGCTTATGCTGATGCTGAAGAATATGCCGCTGGCAGTTGGCGTGTGTATGTTTGGACTGATTATGCCAGTTGTTCTGAAAATACACCATATTATGCAAGTGTCTGGGTGTATAAGGTTGTTGCAGTTAATGTTATGGCGCATATAACGATCAATTTTTGGAATGACACACATTGGGTAGGGGACAGTAACTCTGCTGAATATCTCGCTAATACGGGATGGTTTGAAATGACTGTGAGTACCACTTCACCCGCAACTACAACTAGATACAGAGTAATAGTATATGTTCATGACAGTACTAAAGACTTTACTATCAACTTCGATGATGTACAATTTGCCGATGAACCTATTCCTGAATTCATGGCGCCTAGTTTGTTGATCTATATGTCGTTCTTAGCTATTTTACCAATTGTAATGAGTTATAAAAGAAAAAGTAGGAAATAATGCCAAAACATCGCCTATTATACCAATAGACAGCGTGCTGATTTTGCCTTGGTTTTTAAGGCTCTTAAACTAGCGGTAATTTTTCTTGTATATACCGCTCGTTTACCGAACTTGCACTGGACGAGAAAGAGAGGAATTAGCGATCAAAACATTGAGGTTAGGTGCCAATTGCTATATAGAAAAGGGCTTAGATTCAGAAAATCTATACAATGAACTTCTTCATGCCATACAGATAATTGTGGATTGTTATCGAACGTAAATAACTAAGGAGCCATAGTTACAAAAAAAGTGCATACTTGCTCTAAATATTAATTGAAAAATGGATAATTCCCAAATAATTAAAAGAAATTGATTATAAAAAATGAGTAAGGTGATTTCTGTGAATGCGGAAGAATTTTGGGCATCTCTAGGAAAGAAAGGGCAAAAGGTAATGATAGATTTGGCAAAGAAGAAAGCCTACGAACCAAAAAATGAAGGGTTGATAGATAAAGTAATGGGCAAAGAGTACGAAACAACATTTGGAGAACTATATCCAGATTTGAAACCGAAAAAATATCAAAACCTGTTAGAAACAGCACAATCTCTTAGAAAGAAGAGACTTGTAGAGCTTGGTGGTGGAAAAGAGGAAGGGACTACTCCATATTTAGCTGAAATGACAACAATTGAGTTAACAGAGAAAGGAAGAGATCTTATATTAAGGATGAAATCAAAATCTAAATAATTTTTCTAATTATTGTTGGTTTTGTGGGAAGGAAGTGCATTCTCAATAGAAAAAAGTGACTGAAGCAGATTAAATCACATCTAGAGAGCAAAAAACTATACTATTATGCCGTTGAAACTTTGTGGGTGACTATCGGCCACGGTACAAATACACTAAGCGGCTGATCTGTATTATCCTTTGAATAAATGATGCTTTGGCGTTTGGGTAAATTTACTAACCGCATTCCTGCCATGGGTAATTCAATAATCTTTTTCAACGAGGATACCTGCTGCGGAGTCATCCCAAAAAACGTCATAGTGTTTACAATACTTAAGACCCCTGGGTCAATGTCTTCTGGACGTTGTGTCGCAAATTGTAGTCGAAGTTTGAATTTACGACCTTCTTTGCAAATTTTCTTCGCGCGTTTAATTAACCGGGAGATATATTCCCGTCGATCTTTGTCTACACGACTCGGAAAGAAGTTGTGGGCCTCATCAACAAGGATCATTGTTGGTAGAGGATTTCGCCTCGCTGTTAATTTATAAGTCGCCACTTCATTAATGATATGGAGTGCAAGAATGCTTAGAGCATTTTCATCTTTTATATGGTCCATTGGAAAGACTGAAACTCGTCGAGGTACTAATAAATCTTTTACTTTTACAGGAGGCAGATCTTGCGCATCAAATAATTTAGATTCAAGGGTTAGATGTAAACGGCGTGAAATAGCATTTAAAGTCCGCGTATCTACAAGAGATGGAGGGAGCGTAGTGTGTTCAAGCCACGCGAGGAAATTCCTTAAAGTAAGACACGCTCGTTTATTACGAACTAGGTTAGTTTTCTTGAATGCCTCGACTAGAGCCGGTAACACGACATAACCCTGAGGTGACAGATTAGGGAGATATAGTTGCATATCGGTCGCTTTGATCTGGTCAAAAGTAATAGTAAAGTAATTGATAGTCGAATCCGGATTTTCTGGTGGCTCTGGCATCCAGCGCCAGATCTTGACATCATCCAACCCAGTCGGGTTCAAACCCAAATCTCGAAGGAGTTTTTTCTCATATTCATCCGTGGGCAAGACAGGATCGTACGCAAGTTTTGTATACTCTCCATGTTTATCTAGAATGATCACTGGGCCCCCGAGACTACGACTGAACTGACCTACATCATTTTTATTACGTACTGTCTTCCCTTTCCCTGTAGTTCCTAGAATCACTTCATGTTCCCAAAGTAAAGTTTCTCGCATAACATAAGGGAGAAATTTACCATCATCCGAACTGATATGGGGGTCCCGTCCTAGCATTACCGCTCCATAAACAACCCCTTCGTCTAAATCGGGGAGCCCATACATCTTTCGTACTAAATTACTGTCCGGACGAAACACCGAAGCACGGGGATGCGGGGCATAATCCACCGGGCCTTTCTCTCCATCTTGATCGATGGTACAGAAAAGATTCAGAGAGATGATTGAGGGTTGTTCAAGAAATTCCATTCGTCCTGCTTCGAGGAGTTCTTGAGTGGGAATAAAGGCTTCAAAGAGAGAGGTTTCCAAACGATCTTTGGTAATGTCCGGATGAGCAATCTCGGTAACGATCGATCCAAATAATTCCCCTTCCATGTAATCGAAGATCAAAAGCGGGTCACCTAGACGTAGTCCCTTTCGATGAAGAACAGGAACTAACGCTAAAACATTATCTCTTTTATCACCGATACGGACCGCTTGGGAACCTGCTGCGAGTACATAACCGATTTCTTCTTCCGCTTTCCACGGAGGGAGAGCAAGTGGGGATAGATCTATATTTACCCCCGTAGGGTTGGGGTTTGCCATAATACATCTTCCTTATTTGCTTCTTTTAGTAACTTATTGCCAAGGCCACCGGACGGCATTATAACTCTCGCTCAGATGGCCAAATCTCTCACTCAAATGTCGTGAGAACAGTTCTCTCACTAAACCGCGTAGATTGCCGCGTAATCGTACAAAAGCATCAACCTGGCTAATGAGATGGCTATTATTGCCCCCACTCATTGCTGAATCGGCCGCCACCCAGACAGCAATGGTATTAGGACCATATTCATCAAGAACCCAGCGAGGAAGTTCAATCCGAAACAGAAATTGTCCGGTAGACGTCTTATAATAGAAAAAGACATAAGGTTCTTTTTTCATTTGAGATGATCGTTTTCGTGCTTTTCCACGATTTAGAAAAAAAGCAGATCGAGTACCAGGTGGGAGTCGTTCAAAATAGGCTGCATCGGTTGAATCTTTCATACCCGCCGCTTTTAATACGGGAGATGCTATTGGGTTCTTGACAACACTCAAACATGGAATATTTTCTTTAGTAAGAATCTCAAGGCGTTGTAATGAGTACTTCTGACCACCATAAGGCATAATCAATGGTCCATCTAACCATACTAGATCGATTTCGTCTCTGAACTCTTCAATACATAAAATCGCTGCAGCAGATTCGACTAATGCTAATGCCTCTATTTCGGCAATGGTTGCGGGATCTTTATAAGGATATGTTAAAGGATCATCTAGTACCTTATCTAAAAGATTGGCTCTATCTTCATTTACAATGATACCATGTCGTGCTTCAACATTTACCGCTACATCAGCCCAGACACGGTTAATGCCCCGTGAAAAGGACAATCGCTTATTTCTTCTTTGAGACAACCCATAACTACCAGCACGTGCATAAACTGTAGCAAAAGAAATTGCTGGTAAAACCACAGAAGATCCATCAAAAGAAACAAGATTCTTTCCTTGAAATATCTGATGAGGGTTTGAAACGCTAACTGTACTATAAGAACATTCTTCTAGATTTACTATTTCCTGTGTGTTCAGTTGAGCGATAATGGGATTATCCAGCGATATTATTGATTCAGAAGAATGAGTATCCAAACTCAGTCGATCCAACGCCTTAGTTAAAGTGGTAATAGGGGAGCCTACAAGCGTAATTGAACCGTGACATTTAATTTGATTCAATAGCTGAGAAATTATTGGACTATGAAGGTGTTTCTGTTTATCATCGGTGTCAGAATAACCTTTCAACTCATTTGTTATACTTGAAGTGCTCTCAAAAGAATTTTTCATCAGAATGCTCTCCTATTAAAAATAACGCCGACAATATCTTAAATGACCTGAATAAAAGACACTGTGATTTTTGTCGGATCTTACCAAATGATCCTGCCTTTGCGGTTAAATCAACGAAAAACATAACTTTTCCACCTATCTTTCGGTTTCAGCCTTTGTTTCTAGCTCCGATTCCATTGTTAGAGGTCGGACTAACAAGAGTTCGAGCGCATTCATTACAGGCCGATCACAATAATAGATTCGGGATTTACCTCTTTGAACAACTCGAAGAAGCTGATGATTCTCTGATAGATCCTTCAGATGATAACTGATAGTTGAGGCGGATTTACCAATAATTGGATCATTCTTCAGGTCAGAATTTGTTACACCATATCCAAGTTGAGCAAAATCACGCAAAGAATAGCTACCTAAAGAAAGTCGGGCCTCCCCAGCATAATAAAGAGATCGTCGAAGGATAGCATCTTGAGGGCCAACCTTAGGAGCGTCCTCATAGAGCATATTCCAGGTCTTTTGAAAATTCAATCGAGATGCGACTGTTTCAACATCCTGAAGAGTGACAGCTGGTCGTTTAGCTTTGTTAGCTTCCAGAATCGCTTCTGTGCCTAACCAGCAAGCAAGTGCAGGTAATCCCAAAGCTAATTTTGCGATTTCTTCCAATCCTGCTTGTTCAAATGGTTCCTTATCGGCCATGGGGTGTGTATCTTTGATTCTTTTACCTAAAAAGTCTCGTATGAGTTCTGGTTTGGTAAAAGGCCGAAGAGTAAAAGGTACGGGATAAAAAAAGTCAATAAATTCTTTTGCTTCTGCAATAGAATCAGAAGTGGCTTCAAGCCAACTATGTTCACTTAGCGTCAATGTTGCTACAACAAGGGGACGCGCAACAGTATTGAACAACTCAGAAACTATATGATCCCACATCTTCCAGGCAATACCTGCATTGTCACAAAAGAGAATATCTACATCTTTTAGATCCTCTTCATTACCACCAAGCCAATTTTGGAAATTAGAATAAAGTTCAATTCCTTCCTCCGCTCGTGGCGAGGAAGCAGGTCGCCATTCTTCTTCCGCGTTGACATAAAATGCCCTGATCGGGGGAATATCGGGGTCTTCCAACCCGCTAAGAACTTGTAGAAGGAGCTGGCATAAGAACGTGCGTCCCGAACCCGAGGGGCCAGCAAGAAGGAGATGATGTCCCTTATATGCACCTTCATCCCAGAAAAAAGGTTTTTTCTTTCTTAAATCGGAAAGATGACCAGCGACACGTTCAACTGCTGGTGCTAGATCGGGAATTTCAACGATTGTTTCCTCAGAAGGCTCTTTAGGAGCAAAAGGGTTCTCTTGAAAACCAAGTGCTGCAAATGGCTCTAAAGTTGGAGGACTTTGATAACCATCTTTCGCCTTCTTACGTAATTTATCGAGGATGCCAGTCAACTTTGCTTTCCCTCCTTATTCAATTTCTTCGTCTCCTTTGGACATTTCTCTGTCAAAGAAGATTTCAAGGGCTGCAATCACTTCACGTCTTGCATAATGAGGTTTTTCACGCCCCATTTGATAGACCTCAAAGAACCCGGCTTTTTTGAGCATATCCAAATGATAGCTCAAGGTCGAGGGTTGTAAATTATGTACATCGGCGAGGGCCACAACTTTCAACATACCATATTGTTGTGCAGCCCTTTCTTCCATGGAAGTAACGCCCAGTTCAAGACGTGCCTTCCCCGCTTGCCTCAATGCTTGTCGTAGAATATCCTTCTTCGGTTTTTTCAGATACTTCTGCGACAATACTTGAATAGATTCAGTGATATTATCAGTGGAAATAGAAGGAGTATAGATGGTAGTCAATTGCCTGATAGTATCAATACTACGATAAGGTGCTCGATCAGCGACATCGTCAATATGAAGAGCTGTAATGGTTTCATCCCCACGATTTAACGCCAAATCCAGTGCAGCAGTACCCAATTCTATGGCTAGACCAGGTAATCCTAAGGAACGTTTAGCTATTTCATCAATAGCAGCTTTTGTGAAGGGATCAATGTAATCGGTGGTCTTAAGTTCTTCGATTGTGGCAGGATCATCGCGCCCTGTTTTAAGGCGTCGAATAAGAACTTCTTTAACCGCATCTTCTTCAATAGGACGAAGATAGAAACGTTTCTTCTTGAATTGGTCTAAGAATGCCTGGGCCTTTGGATTATTCATCGATTCTAAAAAGTCAAGTTCACACCAAGAGATGCTAGCGACAATAATGGGATGAAAATCAAAGTCAGGTAAACCAAGAACAGTAGGATGTGTAATGAGTTGGGCAGCATTGTCAATAAATATAACGTCTGGTTTCGTGCGATCGATTTCTTCCTCCCAAATTTCATAGTTTCTATGCGCGATGACTCCATCGTTTTCACATAGCGTTTCCGCATCAATGAAATGAGTCGTTTTGTCGAGTTCTTCAATGGTTTCTTTCATAATGTTGAGTAAAGTTGTTTTACCGACAAAATTAGCGCCCACTACTAATAAGTGAGATGTAGACTGAGTTTCCTCTTTTGCAGTCAAAAATTGCCCTAATATTTCTGTGGCTTTTTCAAAACGCTCATCAAAGAGGACTGCACTATCATATTCGAGGGGAAGATTAGAGGAAAAAGGGTTAACGTTAAAATTAAATGCTTCAAATGATGGCTGGTCAATTGGGCCTTTTTTCTTGCCACGTTCCAGAGCTTTTCGTGCTCTCAGTCGCCAATCGCTAGCCATGTTTTGTGCGTTCCTCTTATTCAAATATACATTTCGACATCAATCGGGGTAAAGCGTCCCAATTGCGGCTTTTTGACGCCTTTTTCGAATTGAAATCACACTATCTAATTATTCGAACTTCGAAGTATATAAGGGTTTTTCGAAGTATAAGACCTAAATGACACAAAATCTCATAATAAGTATTACACCGACAAAGCCACTGAGCATCCCGAATAAAAGTCTAAAACCGGCTCGTTTACCATCTAGCTACGGGAGAATAATTTTTGGCATGTAATACGCCGGATACTATGTTTTTCTTTAACCTTGAAATAAAAGCTTCTTATACGTTTGAACGAATAGAAATACCAATTAATGAGTTTAACAGGGAAATATACCTGAAATATCCATTTTTTAATGAAAATTATAGACATACAATTCAATAAGGCGAAATTTAGCGTTTATCGAAATGACGACTAAAATCATAATAACCGACTAAAACATTAAACCTTAGTTTAAAGGATGAATCACCTGTAGAAGAGAAAATAGGATAGAAAGATATACTTTGTGGCCGAATAATGGATGAAAAAATCCGGTTGGCCAAATTAAACTGCAAAAATGCCCCTGTAGTACTTCGAATTGATTCGAAATGACTTCTTAGTCTCATGACTGCTTCCTTTGTACGGTTAAAAATTTCTTTAAGAGTTTTAAAATCCAATTTAATTGCTATTTTTCTCATTATTTCTATTAAAAAAAGTTAAATTGTGATATTTGCTGAATTTCTATGAAAATTTGCCTTAATATAATCAATGA
>JAEOTF010000157.1 GCA_016840025.1 Candidatus Hodarchaeota archaeon | reverse complement strand
TGCTGTCCTTGGGTTTGCAGATATCATAAATTGTATCAAAATAACCACTCATGAAAATTGTCAATCTATTATTGAAGCCGCAGGAGGATTAGTACAACCCCAAGCTAAAGTTGTCAGTGATGCACGAATAATTACAGGTGGTAAAGGTGGAGGATTCACAGGGGGTGGCAATCAAGCCGCACCTACTTATGAAACGTGCGTAACAATTGTAAAAGAGATCTTGGGGTATTCTTATGTCTCTTCTATTATTATAGAATCTTCCTCAGGAGATGAAGAAACTAACTTCACACTTAATGTCGAAACAACAGGTCTTTCCAAAGTATTTTCGGGAATGGGGGATATTACTCAAGTTATTGCAAAAATATTCTGGGAAAATACTTCAAAAGAGAGATCTATAATTCTCTCAGATACAGGTGAAGATCACATCTTCTCTGGAAACTTTACTGGTTTGGAATCTGATCAATTCCGAGTTGATCTTGATGTATATGACAGTAACTGGGGATTGGAGGTGATAAGGGATGTTGAATACTTTGATGAAAGGATAAATACCACTACAACTATGTTAAGCGCAACAACATCACCTGAGACAGAAAAATCAACTGATACAGTGATTGAGGATCAGAATTCTGCAGGTTTTAATTCAATGATTCTCATAATTAGTTTAATCACCTTAATGATTTTAAAAACTAAATATAAGAGGAATTAATGCATTTAAAATGTAAATTTAACAAAATGTCGGTTTGATATTCGTTTAAAGTGGTTAGAAAGAGATGGTGGTTAGGAAAAGATGATAAACAGAAGGATAATTAGGTTAATCTCGGTTTGTCTTGTTTTATCAATTTTATATGGTTCTACATATCACTCAATCGAAACTACAACTATGCAGTTAGATAATGTTAAAGTTCTTACTTTTGTGGCTAATGGAGTAGGCGATATTCATTTTGACATCAAGAATCAGCTTGAAGCGTGGGGTTGGAATGTAACAACTGCTGGTTTAACCGAAAATGTTACATCCTGTCCCAATAAACCCCAAAAAGATGTACCTGTAGATATTCTTATATCAGATGTAGATAGGAATTTACTATCCCAGTATAACTGCGTATATATTTCTCCTGGTGCACAACATCATATTTTAGCTTATAACCAAGAAGTTTTGGATCTTATTTCTACAGCTTATGAGGAAGGTCTTGTAGTATCTTCTATATGCGTTGGAAACATCGTTCTCGCTAAAGCAAATAATATACTAAATGGGATTAAGGTTGCGAGTCATTATTATGTAAATTCTCATATTGAAGCTGTTGGCGGTCTTGTTGAAGAGAGACAGGTTGTTTCTGATAGTAGGATAATAACAGGAGGAGCAGGAGGTGGACCTACTGGCGGCGGCAATCTCCTTGCACCCACGTATGAATTCTGTGTAGCTATTGCCAAGGAAATCTTGGGTTATTCCTATATTCAAAAAACGACTGTTGATACTTCCTCAATTGGAACAGATATTAAAAACAAAGTTGATGTTGAAACAAGGAACATTACTGAGTTGTTTACAGATATTAATCCGTTAATGATAACACCTTCGAGCGTTACTATCAGTGTTTATGAACAGGATGGCACCACTTCACTCAAAACCATAGTTCTTAAGGATTTAGATAAAAACGGTGTCTATTCTGGTAACTTTTCAGGATTAGAAAAAGGTGATTACAGAATAGATATCGAAGTTATTGATTTTGGAGGAGGTCTTGAGGTTGTAAAAAATGCTCTAAGATTTTCTATCGGACTAACTTCTACTAGTAGTGATTTAAACACTGAAACAACTTTCCAAACAGATACTTCCGATAGCACAGGAGTTGAGGATAGTTCTTCTCCAAGTTTTGAGATAATTTTTGTAATCTTTGGACTTATTTCTATTCTAACAATCAAGAGGAGAAAATAAAAGAAAAATCCGGTGGTTAAACGGAAAATGAGAATACAAAATATATTACTCGTTGTAACTCTCTCGTTATCTATGGTTTGCTACATCAATATTGGTGAAGTTAGAAGCACATCGAAGTTAGAAGGACAAAATGTAACTGAATCAGTAGATTTAGCCTATTCCACATATCTTGGCGGCATTGGGGATGAAAACTATGCTGCTATAGCTATTGACTCTTCTGGTAATATAATCCTTGCTGGAACCACAGCATCATACAACTTTCCCACTTTAAATGCGTTTGATTCTACTTTTAATGGTGATCACGACGTTTTCATTTCAAAATTCACTGCAGATGGCCGAACCCTTCTTTATTCTACCTTTCTGGGGAGTAATGGCTGGGATGCTTGTTTTACTTTAATTCTAGATGCTAATGATAATATTATTATCTCAGGAACCACAACTTCAGATAATTTTCCTCTTAAGAATGCTTATCTTTCAAATAAAAGTACAAGTGAGCGAGATGTTTTTGTAACTAAGCTAAGTGCAGATGGACAAACTCTCCTCTTTTCAACATATTTTGGCAGTGGTTCGGAATATATCTTAACTGATGTATGTCTAGATGACTTAAACAATATCATTATTGCTGGGAGTACAGATTCATCCGTTATTCCAACAACAAATGGATACCAAACTGAGAATAATGGTGCTATTGATGGATTTATTGGGAAACTTAGCGCTGATGGACAAAATTTGTTGTTTTTTACATATTTGGGTGGTCAAGGCAATGAAGAGATAAGAAGGATAGATGTTGATACTAACGATAACATCTTTTTCTGTGGTTATACTTCTTCTGTAGACTTTCCCGTTAAAAATGCTCTCCAATCTAATAAGAGTCAGAGCAGCTGGAACATATTTCTAGGTTGCTTAAACAGCGATGGTCAATCGTTACTTTTTTCTACATATTTTGGTGGTTGTCGGCAATATGCTTTGATCGATTTAGTTCTTGATAAAAGTGGAAATATCGTAATTATTGGAGAAACAGATTCTAATAACTATTCAATAGCGAATGCTTATCAAACTGACTATGGTGGGGGATCAAGTGATGCTTTTATCGCGAAACTTAGTCCTGATGGATTACAGATTATTTTTTCAACATATTTAGGTGGTAATGCTGCTGATAGCGCAATTGGAGTAGCTATTGATACTTATAATAATATTATTCTTACTGGAAGCTCTATCTCAAGTAATTTTCCCATAATTAATGAATATCAAACAAAAAATAATAATTGGGACGCTTTCATTTCTGCATTCTCACCTAATGGGCAAATATTGTTTTTTTCTACTAGTTTGGGTGGGAGCCGCTCTGATTATGGTTATGAATTGATTCTAGATGCAGATGCTAACATTATATTCTTAGGTCATGGGGATTCTACAGATTTCCCAACTGTCAATCCCTATCAATCAAGTAAAGGTGGTGGTTGGTCAGATTTCTATCTATGTATATTGACTATAAATCTTCCAAACCTCTCACAAACTAGTACTCAAACTCTAACTAGTACTCAAACTAGTACTCAAACTAATAGTTGTACATCAGAAATAACAACGGAAGAAGGAGATACACCTGGATTTTCATTTTTGGTTTCTTTTATGCTAATTATCTTTCTAATTTTCAAAAAGACAAAAAAAAGAGAAATTAGAGAAATTTTGGTGAATTAAACATGATTAACACGAATAATTTTAGATTCTACATTATCACTCTATTTCTACTTTCGATAGTAGTAATACCTTTCACAGGTACTAGACAAATTGGTAGTTCTCTTACTCAACCTGGTGTTAACCTGGAAAACGCGGTAGATTCAGTTAAATTTACTGTCCTCTTAGATAATTATCCCAATGGTACTCTTAACGCTCCTTGGGGTTTAAGCATATTTATAGAAACTCCTAATTTAACAATTCTATTTGATACAGGTCCTGATCCGCAAGATTTGCGAGAAAATATCGAAGAACTAGGTATAGACATATCACAGATAGATTTAGTAGTTATTTCCCATGGCCATCGAGATCATTTTCATGGTATTAGTTATATCGCTGGGCAAATACCGAACATCCCGGTATATTTCCCCGAAAATATGAATACCTTTTGTAAAGATATGCTCACTAGTTTAAATGCAACCAAAATCGAGATTGGAGAAACTTATTCGATTGCGGATGGTATCACCATAATTGGAGGACTTTATGATCCATTAAATGAGCAAGCTTTAGCAATTAATGTAAAAGGGTTAGGTTTGATCATTTTTGTTGGATGTAGTCATCCTGATGTTGCTAATATTGTTCAAAAGGCAAAGAACGATTTAGGGGTTCAACCATATGCAGTTTTTGGGGGATTTCATACTTTTGAGGATGATATAGAAACAATTAGTGATTTAATTGATGAATTAATGGTAAAGAATCTTACCAAAATATGCCCAACTCATTGTAGTGGAGACTTAATTAGGAATTATCTTCAATCTAACTATTTATCATATTACGAAGAAGTAAAAGTGGGTTATTCAACTACCTTTGTTGGAACTGTATTTACTACTTCTTCCTCTATATCTTCTTCCCTTCTATCTTCTTTAACTTCAACAGAAACAACAACAACTGAATCAGCATCATCCCCCAATTTTGAACTACCATTTGTTCTCTTTAGTCTATTCTCTATTCTAATGATAAGATTGAGAAAAAATAGAGACAAGTGGTAGTTCTCAAGGTGATTTAATGGCTTATTGCTCAGAGTGTGGTAAAAAAATGGCTAATAATGCGAAAACATGCCCAAAATGTAGTATCAATACTCTATTAGCCTTATCGGTTACTTATCAACTTCATTTAAACCATAAAAAGATAGAAAACACCAATCATTCATCAGAATCTGTAAAACTTCTAACAAAGAAATCGAAAAAACCAATTAAGGATTAATAAAGTGAGTTAAAATGATAGGGAAACGAAAAAGCAAAATCCTAGGTCTTGTAACCGCACTATATCTTTTTTTCAGTGTAACTAGTCAAATTGTCACTAAAATTTATGCACAAGAACCACAGTTAATCCTAGAAGAACTGGGATATATCGATACTGGAGGAGATGGATTTGATGTACATGTGGTTGGAAATCTTGCCTTTGTAGTAGATATGTTATACGGTGGACTTCAGGTCATTAATGTCAGCGATCCATCAACCCCGTCCATTACAGGCCAATATAAGGATGATTGGGGAAGTCCACACCATTTATTTGTTTCAGGAAATCATGTTTATCTAGGAGATCATGGAGATGGCCTAGAAATCATAGATGTCAGCAATCCTTCGCAGCCTAACGAAGTGGGGAGTTTCAATGATGGTGGAGAAGTAGATGCTGTGCAAGTAATCGGTAACATTGCATACATTGTAGATTATCAAGAAGGATTAGAAATTTTAGATGTTTCTAACCCGTCTTCTCCCATAGAGTTAGGTCAATATGATTATTCTGAAGGCATTTGTACAATAAGTGTTGTTGAAGATCTTATTTTTGCCGCATGTTTTTTAGATGGAGTAAGAATTTTCAATGCTAGTGATTTTTCTAATATAGAGGAAATAGGGAGATTCAACGATGGGGGATACGCCATGGCGGTACAAGTGGTTGGAGATCTTGCGTACATAGCAGATGGTGATGATGGTCTAGAAATTTTGAATATTTCTGATCCAAAAAACCCAATAGAAGTAGGAGAATATTATGATGGGGGTGGTGCAATGCAAATTGATGTTGTAGGAGAAATTGTCTATGTTGCAGATTATACTGATGGGTTAGAGCTTATAAACGTCACTAACCCAGAAATTCCTGTGAAATTAGGTAAATTTAATGACGGGAAGAAAGTAAAAAGTGTTTATGTTGTTGGTAATCTCGCTTACATCACAGATCATATGGATGAAGGTGGTGGAGGGCTAAAAATTATACAAATTTGGGAAGAGATAGTTGACACTAGCGATAGTTTGTCACCAATAACACCTAATTATGAATCAGAAACATCAAATGCTCCAAGTTTTGAACTTTTTTCAATCTTATTTGTCTTATATTCGCTTTTTATTATAAAAAAAATGAAAAAATGAGGTTATAAGGTGAAATGATATGAGGATTAGAGTTTATACAGGGATTATAGGAAGTTTAATTTGTTTTTTATTGTTTGCATGTACTAACAATGTCCATGCTCCAATATTAAGTAATGATCGGGATATTGAGGTAACACTTCAAAAATTAGACGAAATAAGCACAGGGGGCGACTCTTATGACGTTAGGGTCGTGGATGATCTTGTTTATGTCACATGCGGTTATGGTGGACTACGGATCTTTAATGTTAGTGACCCTTCAGATATTATTCAAGTGGGTTATTTGCCTGAATGGTCCAATGGTTATTCCCATCAGATGGCGATTGATAATGACGTTGTATACATTGGAGATGGTCGTGGGGGTCTTTGGGGTATAAATTGTACAGATCCTACAAATCCAACCACTAGTACAAATTTTTTGGGCGGTTATACTTGGGATGTTCAAATTGACGCTAACGCTGATATTGCATTTCTAGCAGATGGTGGGTCGTTTTTTGGTGTTGGTGAAAATGGGCTAAAAATCCTCGATATTCATAACAAATCATCACCTGTATTACTTGGTCAATATATTACTGGTGGTGACGCTACAGATATTGAAATCATAGATAATACAGTATATTTGGTCACTGGTTCAACAGGGCTAATGATTTTTGATGTCAGCAATTATTCCAACCCTATATTACTTGGTCATGTTTTAGAACCATTTGATGAGCTTCAAGCGTCTCTAGGTAGTGTTAAGGTCCTAGAAGACTTACTCTATATGGCTTATTGGCAAGGTGGGTTATTTCTTTACAATGTTAGCAATCCTTCAAATATAACGGTTGTTGGAGAATTTTTGAAGGGTGATGAATTATTTTCTATTGAGCTTGACGAGGAATTGAACTTAGCTTTCGTAGTAGATCAATCTGAAGGGCTAAAAATTCTTGATATAATTGATCCTTCTAATCCACACATTGTTTCTAACTTCTCAGATGATAGCACAATTTATTCTGATGTGTATTATTCGGGAGATTATCTCTATTTAATAGCAGATACAGGACTCAAGACGTTTAAAATAGACATCGACATTGATGAAGAGACTACTACTAGTACAAGCATTGAAACTACAATAGAGAAAACCACGACAGAAACATCCACAACAGAGACCGGTGAATCTCCTAGTTTTGAAATCTTTTTAGTCTTTTCAGGTTTATTCATTAGCTTAGTAATAAGGAGGAATCAAAACACGAAAAAGTCGGAGATGTGACTTGATATGCAAATAAAACGGCATATTATAATTGGATGCCTTATTATATCGCTTTTTATTTCTTTAAGTACCTATACTAGCATTGAACCTACAACGAAAGAGAAACAGTTGGTAATTAAGAAACTTGGACAGATTCAAACAGGAGGACAGGTCAGAGATGTAGTTGTGATTCAAGACTACGCTTTTCTTGCCGATGAGCAACTCGGTTTACTTATTTACAACATTAGTGATCCATCCGATCCCTTTAAGCTTGCTAATGCTTCTGACGCGGGACAAGCAAATGGAATCGAAGTTATTGGGAATATTGTCTATGTCTCTGCACTTTTTGGTGGACTAAATGTCTATGATATAACCAACATTACACAACCAACATTAATAGGGCAATATATTGACGATGGAGCAATTGTTGATCTTGATGTGGAAGGAAATATTGCATATTTAGCAGACCATTATGCTAGCACGGGTGGATTAAAGTTAATTAACATAAGTGACCCTACTAATCCTGAGAGGATATTAAAATTTCATGATAGAGGAAATCCAAGTTGTTTGTTTATAGATGGCGATATAGCATATATGACAGACTATCAAGAAGGACTTGAGATAATTGATGTTAGTAACACAGCTAATGTCTCTGAATTAGGACAATACTTCCAATACCCTGGTTTTTATGGAGTCTATGCAGTAGATAACATTGTTTATGTAACAGAAAATACTGCAGATGTTGGTTTAAAAATCATTAGTGCTGAAGACCTTACTAATCCTTTGTTAATCGGAGAATACACTTATAATGGTACTCCCCAGGGTTTACAGGTCGTAGATGGTATTGCATATCTTACAGATTGGGAATGTGGTTTGCAGATTATTGATGTTCACGATTCTACGAATCCTATGAAATTAGGAGAGTATGTTGATGATTCAGGAAATGGAGCGAATGTTGATATAGTTGATAATATTGCGTATCTTGCGAATTGGGATGGTGGGGTTTTAATTCTACAAATCTGGGAAGAGATAGTCGCAACAACTACTACAGTTACTTCTTCTACTTCAGGTACAACTACAATAATTTCAAGTTTGGAGACAGAAAATTCCCCTGCTTTTGAACTTTTTGCAATTATCTTTGGTCTAATTATAATTCTGGTCGCAAGAGGGAAGAAAAAAAGGGAGATGTGATTTTGTTATGCAAAAAATAAGACAAATAATATTTAGATGTCTATTCATTACGATTCTTTTAGTTTTTAGTCCACAAAACAGTGTTAATGCGCAAACAAATGATCAACAACTAGATATTAAAAAACTTGGCCAAATAGATACAGGTGGACTCGTAAAAGACGTAGTTGTGATTCAAGACTATGCTTTCCTTGCGGATGATCAACTCGGCTTACTTATTTACAACATTAATGATCCATCTAATCCTTTGAAGCTTGCTAATGCTTCTGATGCTGGACAAGCAAATGGAATAGAAGTTATTGGAAATTATGTCTATGTCTCTGCTCTATTTGGTGGATTAAATGTTTATGACATATCTGATATTACCCAACCAACCAAAATAGGCCAGTACCTTGATGATGGGGCTATTGTTGATCTAGATGTGGAAGGAGATATTGCATATTTATCAGATCATCAGATTAACACAGGTGGATTAAAGTTAATTAACATTAGTGACCCTTCTAATCCCGAAAGAATAGTTAACTTTCATGATGGAGGAAGCCCAAGTAATTTGTTTATTGATGGTGGTATAGCATATGTTGCGGACTATCAAGAAGGACTCGAGATAATTGATGTTAGTAATCCAGCTAATGTCAGTGAATTAGGACAATATGATCAATTCCCCGGATTTTTTGGAGTGTATGCAGTAGATAATGTTGTTTATGTAACAGAAAATACTGTAGATGTTGGTTTAAAAATCATCAGTGCTGAAAATCCTGCAAATCCTACATTATTGGGAAATTACTCTTATAATGGTAATCCCTGTGATTTACAAGTCGTAGACAATATTGCATATGTCACAGATTGGGATTATGGTTTACAAATAATAGATGTCCACGACCCTACGAATCCTGTAAAATTAGGAGAGTATGACGATGACTCGGGGAAGGGATTTGATGTTGATATAGTTGATAATGTTGCATATATAGCAAACTGGGAAGGTGGTCTGTTAATTATCCAAATCTGGGAAGAGATAACCAAAACAAGTGATACTATAGGCACTTCGACTACAATTTCAAGTTCAGAGGGAGAACAATCTCCGAGTTTTCAACTACTTGTCATAATCTTCGGATTAATCATAATTCCCATGTTAAGAGGGAAAAAACAAAAGAATTCAGAAGGTTGAAATCCAATGAGAAAAACTGAATATGATCCAATAAAAACTCTGATCATAATTTTATTCTTGTTACTCTTTTTGACGGATTATAGTGGGTCCCAAGGAAGAGACCAGCATCAAAATATTGTAATTAGTGAAATTGGACATATTGATACACCAGAATTTGCGAGAGGGGTATTTGTTAAAGGTGATATTGCTTACGTGACCGATATGGGAGCTGCTATGACAGTGAACAATGGCCTTTTTATTTATAATGTTTCTGATCCACAGAACCCCACCGAAATTGGACATTTTTATGATGGTGGAAGAGCCCATCGAATTTTTGTTAGAGATGATGGCATAGTAATTATTGGAGACAACATTGGAGGATTAGAGATCATCAATGCTAGTGATCCTTACAATCCAACAAAAATTGGGCAGTTTAACGGTCAATACCTGAATGATTTTACTATAAGAGGTGATCTTGTATATGCTTCTGATTTTCTGATTGGATTACGAGTGATAGATATCAGTAACCTAACTCATCCAACGGAAATTGGTCGTTTTGACGATTTAACTCGGACTCAACCTATCATTTTACACAATAACTTAGTTTACGTGTCTGATACGAATGGAATGAAGATTTTGAATGTTACAGATCCTAGTAACATAACAGAACTAGCACAATACGATTATAAAGTTAGTGATATTCAATTTGTAGGCAACCTCGCTTATATGGCATGTAGTGGACACTGGACAGAACCAGAAGGTAATGGATTCAAGATTTTTAACATTACAAATCCGTTAAATCTTGTTGAACTAGGATCATTTCATGATGGCGGGCATCCTATAGATGTAGAAATAATTGGTGATATCGCAATCCTCAGTGATATGGATGAAGGCATAGAAGTTATCAATGTCTCAAATCCTTCACATCCTGTTAAAATCACTCAATATTACGATGGAGGAAATGCGACAAACTTCCAAATTATTGATGACCTTATTTATGTTGCTGATGGCGTAGATGGATTGGAAATACTGAAGATTGAAGGTCTTCCTAAGATTAGTTCTTCAACAAGTACTATAAGTTGTACGGTTACGTCTAGTTCTTCTACAGCAACCTCAGAAACAAAGGATGCTCCTAGTTTTGAATCTTTTTTGATTATTATAGGATTAGTCTTACTTCGGGCTAGGAGAAGGAAACTTAGGGGAAAAAAAGATGATATTTGAGAGAGGCGGATCATGGTAAGAATTAGTTTTTTTTTGAGTCTTTTTGTTGTTATTCTATTTAGCATTCGTATTAATCACTCTATATCACACATAATTACGGAAAAGTATGTATTATCCGAGTTAGGGCAAGTAGATACACCAGGCTATGCATTAGATGTTGCAGTTGTTGGGGATATTACCTATGTAACCGATATGGGAAGCCCCTCGTCAGAATACGGTGGTCTTTTCATCTTCAATACTAGTAATCCTCAAAATATTATCCAGATTGGACACTTTTTCGATGGTGACAGAGCTCATGATTTAGTTGTCAAAGAGGATATTGCATTCGTAGCAGATAACACTGGTGGTCTAGAAATACTTAATATCTCGAATGTAGCTCATCCCGCGAAGATAGCACAATTTGATGGGACTATTAATAATATATGTATTACTAAGAATACAGTTTACGCAACAGATTGGTATAATGGACTAATAATCATTGATGTTAACAATTTAACTCATCCCACAGAAATAGGTAGATGGAATGATATTATTTATCCGCAATCCGTTTTAGTACTCAACAATCTTGCTTATGTGGGTGGAACGACTAGTTTTATAATTCTTAATGTCTCAAATCCTTCCAATATTTCTAAAATCGCACAGTACGACTATAAAGTCAGTAAGCTTCAAATTAAAGAAGATCTAGCTTATCTAGCATGTACTGGAATGTGGTCAGAACCAAGTGAGGGACTTCGAATATTCAACATTTCCGATCCCCTAGACCTCATTGAACTTGGTTCCTTTTATGATGGTGGATTTGCTGTTGATTTACATGTTTTTGATAATATAACTTTAGTTTGTGATGTAAATGATGGAATAGAAGTTATTGATGTCTCAAATCCTTCGCTTCCTGTCGAGATTACCCAATATTATGATGGAGGAAATGCAACTAACTTCCAAATTGTAGATGATCTCATTTATGTTGCTGACGGCGTGGATGGATTGGAAATTTTGAAGATTGAAGGTCTTCCTAAGATTAATTCTTCTATGAGTACATTAGATAACTCAATTACAGCCAGTTTTTCTATAACGACCTCAGAAGCAAACGATACTCCAAGTTTTGAACTAATTTTCATATTCTTTGGGGTATTCGTAATATTAACTCTCAGAGGAAAGAAAGAGAGAAACGATAGAGAGGTGTAATGTATGAATCTAAGAATCTTGAGAACAATCGTATGTTGCTACTTAGTAATTTTCCTTCTTTGCATTAGTCTGATTGATTTTACTTCCTTACCTAATGAACAATCGCTTATCATTAATGAAATTAGCCAAATTGATACTGGAGGATGGGGTATAGATGTCTACGTTAATGATGATGTAGCTATTGTTGCAGATATGGCCACTTCAGAACCAGATGATGGATGGTTAGTCTTATTGAATATTTCTGACCCATTAAATCCCTATATAATGAATTCTGTTGAACTTGTTAGTCCTCATCAATTATTCGTAAAAAATAATATTGTTTACATCGCAGATCATGTCGATGGGTTTAAAATATATAACATTAGCGACCCAACAAATCCTGTAAAACTTGGACATCACAATGATGGAGGAGCAGTTAATGGCCTTTATATTAGAGAAAATTTAGCTTTTTTAGCAGATTGGGATGAAGGATTAGAGATTTTGGACATATCAGATCCCACACAACCAACTGAAATAATCCAATATGATAATCTAGGAAATATATTTCGTGTTCACCTACACCATGACCTCGCTTATGTGTCTGATTTTCAAAATCCATTAAAAATTCTTAATATTACAAATATATTTAATATCACGGAAATCGCACAATACACCATTAGTGATGAAATTCCTACTATCCGTTTCATTAATAATCTTGCCTTTATGGCCTGTGCAGGCGATGGAGTGAGGATTTATAATATTAGTAACCCTTTTAACCTCGTAGAGCTTGGTAGTTACTATGATGGTGGTCACGCAGTAGATTTAATTGCTTTAGAAGACACTGTGATAGTTAGTGATCTAAATGATGGTATAGAAATCATTAATGTAAGTAATCCTTCCAATCCAAATAAAATTGTTCTTTTTTACGATGGAGGAAATGCAACTGGTGTTGATATCGTTGATGATCTTCTATTTGTTTCCGATGGAAGAGATGGGCTAGAGATTCTCCGAATCTCTGGATTATACGAGAGTACTTCTCCTCCATATACTAGCTCAGAATATACTAGTTCTGAAGCAGCTAGTTCTCAAAACGGGGAGACAGCGAGTTTTCAGACGTTGTTTGTATTTTCGGGGTTAATTACGTTTATAACGATAAAAAAGATGAAGCATAGAAAGAAAAAAGCAGTATATGATGCATAAGGTGAATTAAATGCAAAAAATTAGAAAATCAGTAATTGGTAGTCTTTTAATTGCCATTCTTTTGAACATTTGTGTAACCAGCCATGTGGATGCACAATCAGATCAAAAGATAGAATTTTCTAAACTTACCCAAATTCAAACAGGAGGATTTGCTGCAAGTGTACACATACAGGGTGATACAGCATTCGTAGCTGATATGGATACGGGCGTACACATAATTGATATTTCCGATCCAATGAATCCAATTGAGCTAGGAAATTTTACTGAAATTGATGTACTTCATCAAATTCATGTTGATCAGAATTTGGTTTATTTAACAGATTTAACAGCTGGTTTTACAGTTTTAAACGTTTCTGATCCACAAAATCCAGAACAAGTAGGGAATTTCCATGATGGCGGAGAAATTGGTGAGGTCTATGTCTCTGGAAATCTCGCATACTTATGTGATTACGAAGATGGGCTTGAAATTGTAAATATTTCGGATCCTATTCACCCTACAGAAGTAGCTCAATATGATGAAGGAAATTATATATTTAGTGTTTATGTTAACAAAGATTTAGCCTATGTCTCTGATTTTATTTCTGGCTCTGAAACTAAATTAAAAATTCTAAATATCTCAAATTTATCTAATATAGAAGAAATTGCGGAATACTCCATCAGTGGTGAATTTTTCTGTATTGAATT
This sequence comes from Candidatus Hodarchaeota archaeon, assembly GCA_016840025.1. The sequence goes on along the minus strand of JAEOTF010000157.1, from coordinate 899 downwards.
TATGGGGGATATTGCATATATGGCGAGTTCATATGGTGGAGTAAAAATTTACAATATAAGTGATTCAGAAAATCTCGTAGAGTTAGGTAGTTATTACGATGGAGGACATGCATGTGAATTACATATTTTTGATGATTATGCAGTAGTTGCAGATGCTGAAGATGGTTTAGAAGTTTTAAATATTAGCGATTCCACTTTTCCTAGTGAAATAGCTCATTATTATGATGGTGGGAGTGCGAGAGGTCTGGAATTAGTCGATGAACTCATATTTGTCGCGGATGGGGAAGATGGTCTTGAAATAATTCAGATCTCGGGATTAACCCAAACTACATCCCACGTAAAGACTAGTTCAGAATTGACTAGTTTTGTGACTACTTCAGAAACAGAAAAGGCTACAAGCTTTGAAATTTACCTTCTTCTCTTTGGGATTTTCTTCTTACTGATTTTTAGAAGAAGGAAAAGAGGATTATGTTTAGAGAGGTCTTAATTTTGAAACACGTAAAACAATTGGTCTCTATAAATTTAATAATTATTATTTTATTTCTGAATATAGGTCTAGAAAGATCTAGTTCAGTACTGAATGACAGTCAGATCGTATTAACTGAATTAGGGCAAATTGATACTGGTGGTGGAACATTTTATCTCACTGTGGTAGATAATCTCGTATTTGTGCTAGATATCGCTGATGAGAATCCAGGGGGGTTACTAATTATTGATGTCCAAGATCCTACAAACCCTCAGAAAATAGGGCAATTTCAGGACAGCGGTGACAATTTTGCCTTAGATATCGAAGGATCACATGTCTTTATCGCAGATGGAGAATACGGTCTTAAAATTCTGGATATTTCTAACATCTCTAATCCAGTTTTATTGACGAGATATGACATCGGAGGATATAC
>JAEOTF010000156.1 GCA_016840025.1 Candidatus Hodarchaeota archaeon | reverse complement strand
GAGGTGGACCCATTGAAATGACAACTATTTCAAGGTCTTCTTCAGTATTAGAGTGATTTAATTCATTTTTTATGTTAACCGCTTCATCTAAAGCGTATTCACAAAAGGGATTAAGAATTGACTGAACCCCTTCCCGAATTAAAGTTCCACTCTCAGGATTGATTTTAACATTCGCGATTTCAGGGACTTGTTTTACACATACCAAGATTTTCATGTTCATCTACCTACTAAATGTCGAAAAGGGTTCCTAGGTTAAGCATTAAATTCGGGTCAAGAGTTTTTTTGACTGCAATCATCCCTTGAATGGCTTCCTCATGAAACATGATTTGTAGATACTCTTTCTTGATTTTTCCAATCCCATGTTCTGCAGAGACGGTACCTTTGTATTTTGTAGCCTTTTCTGCAAATTTCTTGTATAACACCTTTCCTATATCTAATTCATTCATGTTTCTAGGAAGAATATTGCAGTGTACATGACAATCGCCAATGTGTCCAAAAATCACATATTCTAACTTTTCTTTTTCAAATTCTTGAATATAAGTCCGAAACATATCTTGGAAGAGTTCGGGTGGGACAGCGATATCTGTGCCCAATTTATGAAGATCGGGGTAAGTTTTCTTTCTTTCTGCAATCATACCATTGACAGTTTCTGGTAAAGCATGTCGAAAATGTTTAAAACGAGCTTTCTCACGTTCTTCGTATCCTGCCCACGAGAGAGCTAATATTGAATTGTGTTTTATGGTCAATTTAGCTAATTTTTCTTTATTTATTGTCAAAGAATCATCCGAATACTCTACATCAAAGGAGACAACAGATTTTGCTTCTAATGGTATTGGAGGCATATCAATGAATTTTGGATCCTCGCCTTGCCGTTTTCGCAGAAGAGCTAGTGATTTACTGTCCATGAACTCCATGAACTCGGTGTCAACCCCCTCTCTATCTTTCTGACGCATATCCAAGACAAAACCGATGGCATCATCATCTGATGGGAAAAATTGAGCAACAGATATTGTCTCTGGTTTTTGTGCAAGTTTGAGTTCAATTTCCGTGATTGCTCCTAAAATGCCTTCAGATCCAATGAATAAATCAATTAAATCCATATTAGAATGGACAAAGAGACCAGCAGCATTTTTTCCCTTAGGCATCTGATAATCAGGAATTCTAATATTAATATCTTGACCAGTACTAGACTTTATAATGAATTCTCTGTTATTAGTAAAATATTTACCACGGGGAATGTCTAAAATCTCCCCATTTGCTAGTACAACCTGAATCCAGTCAACCCATGCACGCGTGGCACCATACTTATACGACCTAGCTCCTGAGGCGTCTGCTGCTACCATGCCACCTATTGAAGCAGTTGTTTCAGTAGGGTCAACAGGAAAGAAAATTTCTTCTTTCACTTCTTTGAATTTATCTAGATTTTCTCCATTATCATCACAAGAAGCGTCTAATGTAAAATCTTTACGAACTAGTTTTTCATTTAGATCTTTAAGGGTTACACCAGCTTGACATTTAATATACCAAGTGTTTTTGTCCTTATCATATCTTATACCAGTAATTTTATCCATCTTTTCCAAGGAAACTATTGCATCATTATCATTGGGCACACAACCCCCAACAATTCCAGTTCTCGCTCCAGAAATAGTGACCTTATGATCTAACCTTAGCATTTCTTTGAATATAGAGGCAAGCTCAGCAGCTGATTTGGGAAAAAACAACCACGCTGCTTTTCCCAAACTAACTTTGGATTCATCAACCAAATAGCCAGGATAGGCTGTTTCTATTTTATCTATTCCCTTAACCGCTTTAATTGTGCTAAAAGGCACTGAAGTTGGAATTTTGGTTTCAATTATGTGTCCTCTCAAATTATCACCCAAGATACATGATATTCCATTTGTAAAGCCTGTAATTATGGTAATAAGGCTCGATTTGCTATCACGGGAATGAATAAACGTGCTGGGGACGTGGAATTTTGTCAATAAATAAATAATTGCTAGTAGGTTTTTTTGATTGACGTTAATTCCTCAACGCTTCGCCTTTCTTCCCCATTCACTAATCTATTCCTTTCATTGCCTTACTAGTTTTGGTTACAATCTGTTATGATCAGAATTGATATTTTTCCATTTTTTAACTGATAGTCATAGTTTCTAGAGTTTCTACTCAAAATCAGGAAGTGTTATATCATAACTCAAAAATAACTGTGTGAGTGAATGATCTCTTTCGGTTGTAGGGTGATTAGAAATGACATATGGTGAGAAGAGTAGATTTAGTGATAAATCGCATTTGGTTCTGTTTATTTGTATATTTGTAATATTTCTTTTCTCAACTTATTCTAAAGTAGTTTTCCTTGAAGGCTCTCCTCTCCTCGATAATCAAAAGATCCTTATTGAGGACGTTATGTCTGCAGGACAAGGCTATGCGTTTGTGGGGGAAAGTGCTGGTGATTGGGCAGGTCTTCATGTTTATAGCGTAGGTGACATTAATAATGACAACTATGATGATTTTGTTATTGGGGCCACCCAAGAAGAGGGAGGAACTGGGAAAGCATATCTTATACTAGGACGTCATGATTCCAAATGGACGAATCTTGACCTTTCCAATGCTAATGCGTCTTTTATCGGTGAATTTCCGGGGGATAAGGCAGGACGTTGGATTGCGAGAGCTGGAGATGTTAATGGAGATGATTTTGATGATTTTGCGATAAGTGCTACAGGATATAACAACGGTACGGGTAAAACGTACCTATTTTTTGGGGGGTCCACAAAAAACTGGCGAACAGACATATCCATCGCACAAGCTAATGCTTCTTTCATAGGTGAAGGAAAAGATGATTCTTCAGGGCATGGAATTTATGGAGTCGGCGATGTAAATAATGATGGCTATAACGACCTTCTAATAAGTGGTGAGTGGAATGACGAGGGAGGTCCCTTTACTGGACAAGTATACCTGATCCTAGGGCGTCCGACCAATCAATGGACTAAGGATGTATTACTCAACCAAGTAGCTAATGCATCCTACATCGGGAATATAACTGCATGGCAGCTTGGTTTTGACGCTGCAGGGATCGGTGATGTGAATAATGATAATTATGATGATTTTCTCATAGGGGCTCTAACAGCAACTGATCCTCTAACACCACAAGAAAAAAACTTTAGGCATGTTTTTCTTATATTTGGAAGAGCAACTGATCTTTGGGAGATGGACCGCCCGATTTCTGAGGCTAATACCTCATTTCGTTTTGAGGAATGGTGGCCATTGGCACGTCCTTCTGATGATTGGATCTCGGGTGTCGGTGATGTGAATAATGATGGCTATGATGATTTCGTAGTCGGCGGTTATATGGATGATGAAGCAGGAACTGATGCTGGACAAACCTACCTATTCTTAGGACGACCAACAAATCAATGGACACTAAAAACGTCTACATTACCAGCCAATGCATCATTCCTAGGAAATAATGCAGGCGATTGGGCAGGATGGTCAGTCGCAGGTCTAGGGGATATAAATAATGATGATTATGACGATTTTATAATAGGAGCAGTTGATGTATTTAAGACTGACAACGAAGGACAAGTCTATATTATCTTAGGACGACAAACGAACCAATGGAGCATGGATCTTTCTCTCACAGAGGCTGATTATTCATATATTGGCGAGAATAAAGGAGATACTTTTGGTGGACATGCTGCAGGAGTTGGAGATGTTAACAACGATGGTCTTTCGGATTTTACTATTAGTGCAATACACAACGGTGAAGGTGGAACGAAAGCGGGTAAGATCTACTTAATACTTAATACATCTATAATGGAGCCCGTTACAACCACAACTACAACTTCAACTACAACGGAGAATGGTGATGGATCATTTTTCATGAATCCTATTAGTTTAACCTTAGGATTTGTAATAATTATACTAATTCGTGGGTATAAAAAGCCCCCATAGGTTTTCCACGTTTCCAATCAAGAGTTGAAAACACCAATCAAAATCTTGAAAACTATAATTAAGATCTTAAACCAGTATCTCTTTTGAAAAGAATAGCAAATTAATATGGAAGAGAATATTGGTAGACGACCTTTAGGAGGAATATTCTTGTGAAAGATTTGACAGTAATTGTAGAAGATCGACCTGGTACATTCGCAGATATATGTGAGGCCCTAGGTAAAGCTAACATTAGCATTGAAGGGCACTGTGGATTTCCTTGTGAGGGAAAATCGATAGCTCATTTTTTGGTAGAAGATGCATCTGAAGCTCGACGTGTGCTAGAAAAGGCAGGTATTGAAGTAGTTGGAGAACAAGAAGTCCTTATTATAGAGCTTGAAGATCAACCTGGAGAACTAGGTAGAACTGTTCGCAAAATAGCCAATGCTGGTGTTAATTTAGGGCATACCTACCTTGCTACTAACACTCGTGTAGTCTTGGAAGCTGATGATCTTGATAAAGCTCGCAGTGCTATGAAATAATCTAAAAGGATATAATTATGAATTTTAACATTTCTCCCAGTTTGAAAAGGAGTCATGACCGATATTCCATGCTCTTAGAATATTCTTCACATTCTAATCTCCATTCTAACCGCTAATGAGCTTTCTTGTGAAGTTTTCTATAACTACACAAAAAATTATGAATGTGGTTTTAATGGGAGAAACTTGTTTTTTAAATGTGTAATGGTATTCTAATCCTCGGTACAGAGTGAGACTTCATTTTCCTCTGCTAGAATTTCTTTTTTTCTCAAATAATCTGTAATATCGACCATTGTTACTTGAATAGCGGGATCGTTTTGATAGTTGATGAGATTTAAAGATATATCAACCAGTCTCAATTTATTTAATGGCAAGACTAACCGAAGTTGAAAACGAGGGAACAGCCTTTCTTTCATACCATTTTTAACATTAGCTAGCTGCTCTTTAGCAAATGAGAGTTCACTAGGATGAACGTTGGTTAGAAAATCCCTTGCACGCCATTTCAACATTTCTTCCCGTGAAGTGCAGAGTATCTGAGCGACTGCTTTGTTAACGTACACTAATTGATCTTGTTGGATAATTGCTAATCCTACAAATGAATTTTCAGCGATTATCCGGTATTTTTGCTCACTTTCACGAAGTGCATGCTCCATTTGTTTCCGCTTTGTAATATCACGGATAATTGCGGTGTAATGCTCTTTCTTTTTTGCTTTCCAAGTAGCTAGAGATATTTCGGTTGGAAAAATACTCCCATCTTTTCTAATTCCTAGAAATTCAATTGTTTTGTCAATAAATTCCATAGTTTTTGTCAGATTCACGCCAGAAGCTGAGTTGTTATTCTGTTTAGAATTTGACTCATCTGGTATTTGTATAGGCATAAGTTTTGTAATTGGACTGTTTAGAATTTCTTCATCATTATATCCAAAAATAGCTTGTGCACCTTTATTCCAAGAAATTATTTTACCATAACTATCGAAAGAAACAATTGCATCGATTGCAGACTGAGTAATTGAGTCAAATTTCTTTTCACTGTCTTGTAAAGCCTTTTTTGTGCTTTCAAGTTGTTGGGTTAAAAATAATTTAAGTTGTTGAAGAAGATTAACAAGTTTTTGCGTTTCTTCTTCCTTTAGTTTTGGTTTTTTAATGTCGTTAAATACAGATAAGATTCCTTGAAAGACTCCCGAATCATTGAAGAGGGGTGTGGCACTAATACCGACTTCAATTCGTTTTCCAGATTTTGTTATGAAAATTGTCTCATAACTGCTACTCACACCCTGCACTCTCTTTGCAGTCTCTTTTCTTACTTTTTCTAATTCTTCAGGAGCTACAACAATGCTTTCGTGTTGTCCTAGCAGTTCTCTCTCATCATATTCCAATAATTCTGTTGTTTTTGGATTAACAAAAGAGATAATACCATAGGAATCTTCTAAGAAAACACCTGTGTCCATCTTTTCCAGGATTTGATGATGTGCGATTGAGTCACGGAGTACTCCTTCTGCTTCCTTAAGATCAGTTGTCTCAGTAACAGTTATGAGAGAGGCAGGCTTTCCCTTAAAGGGGATTGCACACAATAACATTGCTATTCTTTTGATATTGTTTTCTTTTGTTATTATACGAAGCCTGAATCGTTGATTTTGGCATTTTTGGCCATCAAATTCTTTTTTCTGTAATTGTTGATTGATAAATGGACGATCTGCGGGGTGGAAACAGTTTAAAAACTCCTCTGTGATCCAATTTTGCACTTCTTCTCTAGGATAGCCACATATTTGTCCAAATATACTATTTACGTATTTTAATTGGTTATCTTGAAAGATTCCTAATCCAATCAAGGATGATTCTGCAAGTAATTGCATGACATCAATCATAATTTCTTCCGAATTCCGTCCCTCATCTTGTTTGGATTCTGTGGTAGGTGAATTTAACATGGATCAATAAAGCTACTCCTACTTTCAAAAGAATTAAGTACTCTATTATTAGGCAGGATGGAAAAATTGAGGATGGAGGAAATCTATTTAGTTAAACGTACAATCATTTAGTAAATCAGACTATTTAGGGGAATCAAAGCCCTGGGAAAGGTGGTGGCATTGGAAGATTCACTGGAATAGGATATTTAGCAAACCGCTGTGCTTTCATTCCATTAATGACATCTTCTGCTTTTTCTGCAGGTATTGTAAATAGCATTTCGTCATCATAAGTCATAGCAAAGACACGATCCCCATTTCCTGGCACAATGACTTGATACTCACCTGTATTGAAGGTTTGGATGATTCCGCTAGTACAAGATGCCATTATCCCGCTGAGATTATTAGCGAGTGTTTTTCCTTCTTTGTACATCGCTCCTTGAATAAGGCGCATTATTTGGGCAGGATTGCCATATACCAAAATAATATCGGGTATAATTCTTGTCCGGGTTAGTGGAGATGCTATTATTCCTCTATACTTACCTGATGGTAGCCGATCTATATTTTCCATAAATGTTTGAACGCCAATCTCATCAGAAGCGTAACCAGCTGCTAAGAAGAACTGAGCTAATGTTTCTTCATCGATAAGCTTAGTCCAACCATAGGTTAAGCTAGCTCCTGGGCAACCACTATCGTTCTCTGTTATTCCCATTGTCCAACCCCATCTTCTGCTGATAGTTAAAGCTTGGCAAACAGCGATTTTTTGCTCAGGTCGACGGGTTTTTTCTGGAAATTCAGATTCGTCTTGTACAAATTTTATTGCAAGGGGATAAGTTTGGAGCCTAAGTAACTCCTCTAAAGATTGACCAATTTTTCTCCATTTTTCCACATTCAAACCTCCTTAAGGATAGAGAAATCTCTTAATTACAAAGTTAAATTAAAGCTATTGGTGATATTATATGACAAAAATAGCTTTATTTGCATTTAATGGAGAGTTGATGTGCTTTGCACATGTAATGCTTAATGCTATGGAGATGAAAAAGAAAAATTATGATGTAAAGGTTATTATTGAAGGAACTGCGACAAAATTGGTGAAAGAATTCCAAGATGAAAACAAACCTTTCGCAAAACTCTTTGACGAAATGAAAGAACAGAATCTAATAGACTGTGTTTGTCAAGCTTGTTCTAAGAAAATGAACTCTTTTGAAGCGGTAGAACAACAAAATCTCCCTATGTGCAATGAATTATCAGGTCATCCGAGTATTGCTCGATATATGGAAAATGGATATCAAATTCTTATCTTTTAAGAAAACCTAGCCTTCATTTTTCGAAAAAGTCCTAACTCAGCTTAGTTTGAACGAGTACCGTTGTTCGTTGCCGTTCCAGCTTCTTTAAAATTGATTTTACTCCAAAAAATGAGAGGAACAATGCAGATTAGAAGAAAGAATCCAGATAGTAATAAATAAGTATATGCAATAGAAGTTTGATTAGCTAGATAGCCTGCTGTAGTTTCTATGAACAATACGGCAGTAGTAAGTAACATACCTTCCAAAGAAAACACAGTAGCGCGTTTTTCTGAAGGGATTTGATCATTTATTGTTTTAGAAAAGAATGGATAAAAAGTAGAACGAAAACAACCGTAAAGTAGAATCATTAAAACGCTTACTCCAGGAATAGCATAACTTAGTAAAATTAAACTGAAAATTGTTACAATTGTTTGTATCCAGAGGAATAATTTTTTTCCTAACATTTTGGTTATCCTATGAGAATTTTTAGCACCTAAGGAATTTAGTAATATGAGAAAAGTATAGAGAATACCAATGATATCAATTTCAATGCCGAGTTCATCTTCCAAATAGAGCTGGCGAAAGACATCTT
>JAEOTF010000155.1 GCA_016840025.1 Candidatus Hodarchaeota archaeon | reverse complement strand
ATCACCGCAGCTGCTTTGGTGAGGATAATATCAATTGCATGATATAGACGAGAAACCACGCCACCATCTATTCCCGCAATTCTGAGACCAGTTAAACTTGTAGGTTCTACCTTTTCTACTAATTTTCTCTCAATAATCCCATCTTCTTTAAGTTTTGGAAAAGCATCCAAGTCAATCTGTTCTAGCCCTCCCCTAAGGAGCATGCTAAACATTTCTTTATCTCTTTCAAGATCCTTGAGTCTCTTTACAATTAATTCTATTTCGTCATTTACAGATCGGATAAACATCTTCTTCACTAGTTATTTTATTGACTTATTCATAAGTCGTATTGCATTCATTGAAGTAGATCATCAAAAATTAGGTTGTTTACAAAATATAAGTTCCTCTTATTCTGCACTAAAACGTTATTCTGCTTAATTTCATTCAATGTATTTGCTAAATTAGATGAAATCATGTCAGGGTACTGATTCATTTTTTATGAAAAGAAATAAACAATAGGGAGAATATTAAGGAGTTGGTGATGTCGTTTGTGTTTGATTTCCCGCCTGAGTCGCATTCCCGAAACCGCCGAAGATATCTACCACATACCCTAAGTCCAGATAGAGGAATACAAAGAATAAAAAGAAACCACCAAAAATTAATCGTTTACCTTTATGCTCATCCCATCCCGATAAATATAGGATCATGCCAACAAGCAAACAGATAGCTCCAATAATCCAACCTAAGCGGAATACCGCTGCCATTGCCCCTGTCAAGATGTTTTCAAGCAGAAAAGGAAAGTTTCGAATACGTTCTAACGTGCTCCATGCATCAGTCCCATTTTCTTGCAAACCGTTCTCTCCTAATAGCATTTTAAGATGTTTGCTTATAAGCTTAAAACAAAGCTGTAAGTTCTCAGTCTAAGAGTTAAGAAAACTCCTTCTATAAGTGTCTTTTGAATATTTAAAAAAGGCCGCGTATTTTCAAATATCTGCAAGAAACGATTAGAAAATTAGATAGTTATTTCTCTAGTCACCTTTTTTGACCTCATCCTCGTATTCTTTCCTGAAGGCACTATTGTAGGGCTTCAAACGAGAAAATCAGATCATATAATTTATACTTTGAAAGGTCTATCCATAGATTATATTTTGATATTCATGTTTTTATAAGAAAAACATTATTTTTAAAAATAAGTTTAATACATATATTATCGGGGAGTAAATTGACTAAGAATAGCTATATTTATATGATTTCAATTTTGTTTCTCTTACTTTTGCTAACATGTAGTACGACAGTTGTAATCGCTCAAGAAGAGGGGGGCAACGACGAGGGAACCACATTTGACTGGGACGCATATACTTGGGATGATGTATCCGCGCTAGGTATCCCCTACCCTATAGACCTAGAAACTGGGGAGGATCAAGAATTCACCTTTAAGTTACAGAGAAACCGTAATTACACATTCTGGTTATATGGTGAGTTTCTGCAAACTGGTACGGACTACGATCTTGCACTTTACGATACCTCTGATAATTTAATTGAACGTGCTACAGCATCCGCAGGACATACAGAGATCATAGAGTATAAAGCAACTGATACAGGCTACTACAAAATCATTATAGAGAATGATCCTCGCCAAAGCGATGACGAAATCCCGGGCAAACTGGTAGTGCTAGAAACGATTACTATTGATGAACTACGCTCCGTCAAAATAGAAGGCGCTATAAATAAGACAGGTGGCTGGGAACCTAGACTCAATACCTATTATGGATTTTTACTCGATGCTAGATTACTTAAGAACACCACGCTTGAAGTTAAACTTACCACACCTGACGATGTGGATATGTATGAGATGCGATTGTATAAGAGACCTGTAAAAGAAGAAAAAATCGATAAGAAATATGATGCACTCGCTGCTTACAGCAAAGTTGCACTGCTTACCGATGATGCACCAACGATGGGTGATGATCTTTTCTTCAACTTCACCATAGCAACAGAGTCATTTTATGAGAGGCAAGAAAAAGACATATTCTATGACGAGTTCTTCATTGTAGAGCTTATTGGTGAGAGGGGTACTGGAAACTGTGAGTTTATAATCCAGAAGGCATCAGAGCCAGAAAATGACCCTGTAGAACAAAGCCAAGAGGATATAACAACTGAGACTGCTTCATCCGAACCTTTGACTTTTAGACAAAAAGTGGGAGGAGTCTTAGTTCTCGTGGTATTATGTATTACTGTGTTAGCGTTCTTCTGGATACTCAAACCTAAGCGTGAATATTTAGAGGAATATTAGTACGTGCGATATATTATAGGCGCACTTTTTATCCCTCATTTCATTTCCCCTCTATAGTTTTTTAAAAAAAATGTTCCAAGCAACTTCTTTAAAAATTTGTTAAAAGTAGAATGGGATCAAAAAAACCTATAGAGCTTTACCTCTGGAGCGGTTTCATTATTCAATCTAAATTCCTCAATTACTGATATTTCTTAATTTCTTTAAAGCAACCAAATTATTGATGTAAGAATCTGAATAAATGCTAGAATGATTCTTACAATCCGACACACTATTGTATGTTTGTGTCGGCGTTCCTCATCTTCTTGGTGGATTCTTTTATTTCTTAATTGCAAATTTATTTCTTGAAGTTGTTGAATTTTTTTACGATAATACTTTTCCCTTTTTTCAAATTCAACATTCATTTTCATTTCAATAATATAGATAGAAAGTAGCAAATCTTATAAAACGGAAAAAACTTGATTTTATTCGCAGAATTTTGTACTCTAAAAGATTGTGAATAAACATTGATATTAAGCAAAATTGACTTCATTCACATAATTTCTGCCCTAAATCATAATATTTAAACTAGTGTTGAATTTATGCACGATATTTTTGTTTTGTGTTAATGCACAGAACTTTTTGAGTCGTCATCATTTATTTTCAATTCCGATTTTTTTCCATAAGTTGTTGGATATAACTGGAATTATGGTTAAATACGCTACTCATCTCTTTACTTATTCCGCCTTTAACGCCGTCTACAACTACCCATCTGCTTCTTTCCTCTTTCTGGAGCATACCTGCATAAAATGGATAATACATCTCTGTAATGGTATCAATTGTAAGGTTTGCTGATTTAATTGGACCAAGAACACCTTTTATTTTAATCATACGTCTTTTCTTAGCACTAGACGTTACATATTGGACATATTCTTTGACTGCCTTCTCAACTTCCTTTCGTAGTTTGGTACTCTTTGTCTTTGGCGTTATGACAGGTGCT
>JAEOTF010000154.1 GCA_016840025.1 Candidatus Hodarchaeota archaeon | reverse complement strand
TGATTTTTAAGTTCGTATCGGCATAAGGAAACTCTGGTGACAAAAAATATTTTTTTAATTAGAAAATAAGCTGAATAAATCTATTAAATGTGAAAATTCCTCAAAATACTGGATTTGTATCAATTCTTCTTATATTATGAAATGTGATAGCACTGTAAAGCAGGACTACGAGAATAAGCACTTCTAATCGCTAAGATCTGGCCCTTGATCGTGATTCGGATGGTGATGGCTTAACTGATGACGTGTTAGACGTTATTATTTTGATTTCACGCGAATTACAAGAAAATTCTTTGCATAAATGGATAGTATTAACTGACTTAGGCCTGAATAGGAGAACAGAAGAACATCGTTTTACCCTGCTTTTGTTTGATGCCCAAAAACCCCATATCTTTGAGTATCGTCAAATTCTTAAACGTCTCCTCAAACGATAGTTCGCTTTCATCTGAGATTTCTTCCACCGTTCCTTCTTCAATTGAGACCATCGCTAAAGCTGTTGCCTGTAAATGATGCGGTAAACTGAATATTTCGACAGGACTTAGCATTTTTGCAGGTTTTATTGATTTAGACTCATCGGTATCCGTATCTGCCTTTATAATTTCATGAATAGTCTTTTTGAAAGGGAGGAAGACTTTCAAGCTATAGAAATCATCCATTATGACTTCACCATAGTCTTTCATAAACCGCAGACCTAGAGTTTGGATGATATTATCAGGAATCTTTGGGACATCCGTTACCAGCACAATTCGGTAAAGTCCAAAGCTGCGAATATGATATGAAAAGCCTTCAACTTCAATGGATTTCATCTCTGACCGACTTTCACCAGTAACTTCAGAGGCGAGAGCCTGGAGGGCGGTAATTAATCCTCCCAATAACATTTCGTTGGGAACTTCTTCTATAGATTGAAAGTTTTCAGAGAGAATTGTTTTTCCATCGTCAGTAATAATGTACACTGCATAAACGATCATTTACTTCTATTCCCCAAACAGTGACGGAATTAAATCTATCAAAGTAGTCGAGAAAATATGCTCCGGTTGCTCTAGTGTATGAATCACACGAGATGAATCTTCCCCTCGTAAGGTTTTGAGAGCTACTTCAAATTCAATATGTTGAAGATCAAGATCTGTAGGAATCCAACCTAGAAAATCAACAACCTTATCACCAATATCTTGCTGAAACCGCATTTCTATTAATTTTTGAATTTCCTCTTTTGTTTTTTTAGCTTTAACCTTTATCGAGGGGATTTGATTAGCCAGAACTAGTGAACGGCTTTTTAATTGTTTATACAAACCAGCGATCATCTGAGCTGTTCCAATAAGGTCAGCATTGTTTAATCGTATAATAAAAAGGCTTGAATCGGTTGTTAACATGGCGTTAACGGTGCTATATCCCGTTCCCGGAGAGCAATCTAATATCAGATATTCGCAGTTATAAGGCTCCCGTTTGAGCGTTTTCTTTAATCTGATGAAGTTTTGAAGCATTTTCATTGATGTTTTTTGGTCAATGCGAATGACCTGCTGGACAGAGTCAGCAGTGGGATCTGCAAATCCGACAAATAACTTTCCAGAAAGATTAAGGGAAGGGGAAAAGTCTTGTAGACAGTTTTCAATACTATCACTTCCTAATAAATATTTATTGAGCCATTGGACTTGAGGTTTAAAAAAAGTCATAATGGATGGGCCATGAAAATCAGAGTCCAATAACACGACGTTTTTACCTATTTTAGCTAAGTGAACTGCTAAATTTACAGCAATGCTGGTCTTTCCAACACCGCCTTTATGAGATAAAATCGCTAAGGATTTCAAATTAGCCAAATCATCAACCCCAATAGTCTAGTGATTTTTATTAATTCCCTGAGAACAACTACATATTTGTTTCTTTCAGAGAAATTTCTATCCTAACTAAGGGAGACCATTCCATTTGTACATTTCTAAATATATTTCTCTTAAAAACAAAATTAATGATAGTGTCAATGGACTTTAATTAATAAACAAATGAGATAATCCCGATTAAACAATTGAAGAATTAATAATGCAATGAGGATTTGAAAATAACTACTTAAATACAATAATATAATGTTATAGGCATTTTTAAAATGATTATGTAGAAGTTATCGGCGCCTAGCGCAAGATATTGAGAATTAATTCGATTACAAGATCAATCTGGTGCATAAATTTGGAAAAAATAGTGTTTACGCATAAGATCCCTGATGTAGGCTTAAAAAAATTAGCGGGGTTTAATATTAAAACATTAGACATTAATAAACCCATTTGGGAGCAAATTATTCAAGAAATTGTAAATGCAGATTACTTAGTCTCTCTTCTTTCGGTACCCATTGATGAAGAAATTCTTCGCAATGCCCAGCAATTGAAACTGATAGCTCAGTATGCGGTTGGTTATAATAATATAGACGTAGCTGCGGCAAAGAAACGAGGAATTTTGGTCAGTAATACTCCAGGGGTTCTTACAGATGCTACTGCAGATCTGACATGGGCATTAATACTGGCTATTAGTCGAAGGATTGTGGAAGGGGACAAAATTTGCAGATCAGGTGTCAATTGGGAATGGCTACCTGAATTTTTATTGGGATCTGGATTAACTGGAAAAACAATGGGAGTTGTCGGTCTCGGAAGAATTGGCTTAGCAGTAGCAAAACGAGCAATTGGTTTTAACATGAGAGTAATTTATTTCTCTAGCTCAAGAAAAGAACAAATAGAGAATGAACATGACTTTCAGTACAGAAAATTCCACGCATTACTAGCAGAATCTGATTTTGTAACTCTTCACGTCCCCTATACAAACCAAACACATCATCTAATTGGAGAGACCGAGCTTGCATTAATGAAGAAATCTAGTTTTCTAATTAATACAGCTCGTGGGAAAGTTGTAGATGAAGCAGCTTTGATTAAAGCATTAAAGACTAAGGTAATTGCTGGAGCTGCATTAGATGTTTTCTATGATGAACCCTTCATCCCACCCGCATTACAGAAGCTACCAAATGTAGTACTAGCACCTCATATCGGTAGTGCTACCCATGATTCAAGGAATGCTATGGCACTTATGGTTGCGGATAATATACTAGCCGTTAATAACGGGAAAACACCGCCCAACCTTATTCCAGAACTTAAATAACTTTTCATTCTGTTATTATTCTATAGGATCCCAAGATTCACAAATTCTTTGTTGAATCATTTGCTTATACTGATCCACAATTTCAAAACCAATTCCCTGTCTTTTTGTTAACTGGCATACTTTTAGAGTAGTTCCAGACCCAAGAAATGGATCGAGGACAATATCACCGATAAAGGAAAACATCCTAATCAAACGATAAACTAATTCCTCAGGAAAAGGCGCTATATGCCCGAATACATTCTCTCCACGAGCATTTATCTTAATAACGGGAGAAATGTCCCATACTGAATTAAAACACCAAGAACTCCACTCTTTTTTGGTTAGCTTGGATTTTTCTTTTATTTTTATATCTCGGGATTCCGTAGATCCTTTCTTGCGAAAGAGATGGATGTATTCAAAAGCAATATGTGAAAAGAAGTTCGGTGGAAAAGGGTAGCTGCCAAAGATACGCTGATTGTTATATTTCCTTTTATCCCAAATAAAGATATTAGATAGATCTAAATCCAATTGGCGCATATAGGAATGAACATCAGCCATTATATCTATAATACTACTCCTTCCAAGACCTGTTTCCTTTGTAGACACAGGTATTGGTGCCAAATTAACAGCAATCTTTCCATTAGGTCTTAAAACAGTTTCACATGCATTCCACACTTCATTTAAGGAAGAAATATAATTATTATAGCTTTGACCGAAACCTATTTGTGAAGGATCGCCATAATCTTTTACATTCCAGTAAGGAGGGCTTGTAATAATTAAATGAACTGATTCTGGTTCTAATATTTCCTTAACCCGTTTTGCATCTATAAAATAAACTACTTGATCTCCAATTATCAGTCTATGATTCTCTAAATCATCTGATTTTTTGGAAACCATTCCTCATTCTCCTAAATCTTGTTCATAATTTGCAGACTTCACAAACTATTTTTTAAGAATCTGGTAATATAGTAATCTGTTTTATAAAATTCTCCTATCTTTTTTCTTTTTTCTTTCTCCCCGTTTTAAAAACGATATTTGGTTTTAAATGTCCATAAAATGGGATATTGGTTTTAAACTACCTAGAATAGATTAGTAAAAGAATCCTAGAACTGATCTAAAAAGACAATAAAGGAAGAGTTGCTTCTTCATTTACGACGAGCTTTTTGTTGGTCAATCCACGAGAAAACGTTCGTACCTAGGGTATCAAATGCAAGGCCCACGTTCTGCCCTGTTTTAGCCGATGTTTCCAGATATGAAATCGAAAATGCATGTTCTGTGGTCTTCTGGGTTAATTCATCAGCATATTGTAAACCTTTTTCTTTGGTAACATGGTTTGGAAAATGTTCTCGTAGATCTGTTTTATTGCCAAGAAGGACAAACGGAACAGGACCACGTCCAGAATTTTTCCAAAGTTCCTGTATCCAACTCTCACAATTGGTAAAGCTATCAGGACGGGTAACATCGTAAACAAGAAGAGCTCCAAAGCAGCCCCGGTAGTATACATCTCTCACCGCGCTAAAACGAGGTTGTCCTGCAAGATCCCAAATTTGATATTTAACGGTCTTGCCATCAATATTGGTGTCTTGCACAGCAAAATCGGCCCCGATGGTCATGATATACTCGTCTTCTTTGAAACCTTTGCCTAGAAATCTTTGTCGTAATGCAGTTTTTCCGACTGCACCATCACCGATCAATACAATTTTCATCAGAAACACAGATACCGCCTCGCAATAAATCACTTAGTTTTAATCTTTAAAATCTATTGAAACACCAATTTTGGTGATATTGTGGAGTTGATGATATTTATTAATTAAGCATTATGATTTAAATCTACCCAGACTCTAAAATGAAACTGATCTTTTAATGAAAAGTGACAATAGTAAGAGGTGAGAACAATTGGGTTTGTTTATAGAAGAGCAAGAAATAAAAAAGCTTTGGGGCGGGCTTATTTATGCGCCTAAACAACTTCAAGGGAAGTCTTTAGATCTAACAGCTAAACAGATATATTCTTTTGTTGATAGGGGCGCCCTTGATTTCGGTGGTAGCGAATACACAGAATCAAAGGTCACACTTCTTAAACCACAAATCGATGAAGGAGAAGAATGGGGATGGTGGACATTAGATGCTGGAATTTATCTGCTTGAATACAATGAGAACAATGAGAACACTCCAATCAATACTCTGACAATCCTTATGCCACATCCTCGACTTTTATTAGCGGGATGCTACCAACCCACTCGTATAATTCCTGCATCCACGACCGTTATTCAGAATCTTTTAGTCGTTGGTACCCAAGGGACTCGAATAAAACAGAATGCGCGTGTTTCACAAGCTATTTGTCTTCGTGGTTAAGAAAAGACAAGGATATTACCATTACCGATGGTTTATTATCCAGTTTATCCGGCTCCAGGTTTAATTGCGGATTCTTCTTCCCACCGAGACGCCCATGGACAATCTTGGCATGTTTCACGTGTACAATCATCGCATTTTGGTGGGCCACAACTATCAGATTCACAACGGGTCTTTTCTATTTGAAATGTGGTATGATTTATATTATATTCCCCTTCTGCGATCGCTTGTAAAAAGGGAAGAGCAATTTGAGTGTCTTCTTCTTCATCAATAAGAACATGTGCACTTAGATTAACATGGTTAGAAGAAATGGTCCAAATGTGGAGATCATGAACAGAAATCACACCGGGGACTCGGCGTAGTGCAGCTCTTAATTCATCAAGATTTACAGTAGATGGGGCTGCTTCCATTAGAATATAGACTGTTTCTCTGATGATTCGAAAAGCATTGAACAAAATTAAAGCAACAATTCCTAGGCTGACAAATACGTCAACAAGATAGTAATCGGTAAAAAAGATTATAATGGCTGCAAATATTGCCCCCACTGAGCCAAGCATATCACCTATAACATGATAGAATGCTGCTTTTGCATTAAGATTCTCTTTCGAGGATTCAAGAAGTATCCTTGCCCCTAATATATTTACCAGCAACCCAATTACTGCTACAGAGAGCATTAGACCGCTTTCTATCTCATAAGGTTCATCGAATCTTTTTATTGCTTCCGAAACGAGGGTATATGCTAGAGTCACAAGTAATATGCCATTGATGAGAGCTCCGAGAATTTCAGCCCGTCGAAAACCAAAAGTTTGACTCTTCGTTGGACGTTTTGTAATAAGCCAGGCTGCAAAAAAACCAACAAATAATGCTACGCTATCGGTAATCATATGACCTGCATCGGCTAATAAAGCCAAACTGCCCGAAAGAAGTCCACCCACTATTTCAACAATAGCAAAACCAAGAGTCAAGAAGAGTACAATTGCAAGTTGTGTTTTGGACTCAACCTGATGGGCATGGCCATGTCCTGCATGTGAATGATCTGTATCTTCACATGAACCATGATTGTGAGCCACTATTATCTCCAAAACATTATATTCTTTCGCTTATTTACATTTTTTACTATTAAGAAATTAACATTTCTTCTTAAAGTTGTCTGAATAACCCGAAAAATAGGGGTAAGAGTGGTAGGACTCTCAATAAGTACAAAAATAATATTGAGTAGTCATTAAAGACAGTGAAGAACAAGAACCAAAGTTATTAGCAATATTCAATTCTTGAATTCACCAAGTTGAGAGAAAATCTTATTCATCGATGCATTTTGTGGTAGGGAAGCTTACCAAAGCGATTTTAGCCTGTAAAACGCCTTTAATTGCCCTTAATTTCCCAAATAACAGCTTAATTTCTTTCAATTGTCCGCTAACTAAAAACGAATCAAAGCAATAATCGCAGCCCTCGGGACCTATGTCGCGGATGTGCCGATGTGTTCTGGTATCTATTAATCCCTCAAATTGATGTTCTAATGTACCTAATCGTGTTTCTACATTCATTTCTTGCCGGTAAATGAGGATAACAACGGCTTGAGTGGGGTCTTCTGCATTCTCATCAAACCCTCCGACTAGATCCCGAATTGCATCCCGCATCGCCTCACTTCGAGAGGAATAATCGCGTTCTTCAACAATTCGATCGAGTTCAGATATTAGATTCTCTGATAGTGAGAGAGAGATAATTTTCATTGTTAATACACCACAAAGAAGAGAAAGAAGTTTCTCTTTACCCTTGTAACAGTATAAATCATCGAATAGTTATTGAAAAGGTTTTTGAGGGAAAAGGAGAGTTTATTGAAAAGGTTTTTGAGGGAAAAGGAGAGAAAAAAGAAGAGTGACTAGAGTGCCCGATGATAGGAATATTTTACCCCGTGATTTTAGTATTCATTACTCACGCATCTCTAGTAAAGATCTTGAGCTATTAATTCAAAATTATCAGGAGAAACTAGAGGAAAAAAAAGCGGCTCAACATAATCCATGGGAAGTCTTTGGAAACAGTATAATCACCTTTACAACGAAAATGGATAGAAATAGTGAATTTCATTATCTTTATGCAAAATATCTCTTTTTTTCCGGAAAATTAAAGCGACTTATCGCTCTTTATTCACTTAAAGCTCACCCGGGAACAAAATACCTTGCAGGTTTCGCACAACTCTTCAGAGGGGAGAGTAAAGATGCCCTTGCGAAAATTAAACAAGCTTATGAACAGGTAACTAATGAAGGAGATGATTTTGTAGCAATTGAAGCCCTTGGCGCACTTTCTTTCTGCTATTCTGTGTTAAGACAATATGATGAAGTAGAAAAACTACAAAATGAGGCTCAAAACGTTTTCGAAGAATCACTGGTTTCACAAGATGCTTGGATTGGGCAAGCACTCTCTTTAGTAGATGTTCGTTATGCATATACTCTAACAAAGAAAAGGGGAACTCCTGAAAAGGCAGTATCCATCTGTAAAACTGCGTATAATGCCAGTAAAACAGATGGAAATCGATTCTTAACAGCAATGGCACTCATGGTATGGGGACAAGCATTAGAATATCAAAATATGTCAAGCTTAGCCCTAGAAAAGCATGATGAAGCATTAGAACTAGTACAGCAAATCAATGCTCATCACCTTGAATCAATGCTTTTAAATCGTGTTGGAATTGCGTTAGCAAGTGCAGGAAACTCAGAAAAGGCATATAATTTCTTTGAAAGGTCATTTCAAAAAGCAGTCTCATCGGGTGCGATATGGTTAGAAATTGGCCCGTTAGGTAATTTAGTTTCCTATCAAAAAGCGCTTGGGGATTTGGAAGGGGCCTTAGAATCATTAAACAGGATTTGTCGTGTTGCTGAAACATTTGGAGATAACAATGATCTAACTTATGGATTACTAGGGCTAGCAGATGTTTTTAGAGAATTAGGAGATTATAAATCAGCTGAGTGGTATTATAAACAGGGAATCCATTTAGCTGTCCGTTCAGGTCTTCTCAGTTCTTCATCTCATCCGAAAAACCGAGCGAATTAAAGAAAACAGTATTTTATAATTCACTATCAATTTTGTTTATGATATATTACTACAAAACGCCCCCTCGAATTTTTTTCTTTTTTATCTCCAGAAATCCGCGTTTACAGCCATAATGTTCACAGGCGCTAAACACTGTCCATAATTTTCCATTCCAGTAGCTAACATAGCCGTCATCTACTGGTTCATGAGCACGTATCAGTCTACGAAGAGAGTTAGCCTTTAAAAAAGAATCTAATTGTTTTTCTCCGAATACTTTGGTGCCTCCACCGCGAAGATAACTAACCAAAAATTTATCTGTGCTTTCATGCGGATCATTCCACATTAGCTCTGTAACACGAGGATCACTCGGATTAATTTCTTTTTTTAAAGAAGCGAGTTCTTCAAGGGTTTCTAGACCTTCTACTAAACCACCATGAACCATTAATATGTCATTTAACTGTAGAGCGAGAGGTAATTCACCAAAAACGGTGTCATAGAGCGGAATGAGTTTATTTTGTCCTAATTCCTTTAAGTGATTCTTGAATCCATAAAAAAGGTTTATTTCATGCGTTTCATGATTTCCCCTCAGGAGAAAAACTTGATCAGGATGGGATATCTTTAACCAGAACACTAAATGTAAATTAAGGACATCCTCTGCACCTCTATCAACATAATCCCCAAGAAAAACTAGTTGTTTTACATTCTTCTTATAGAAGCGTTTCACGGCTAATTGGGTTGAAATAATGTCCCCATGGGTATCTCCAATAACTAAAGTTTTATGTTTGTTATTTTTGAGAACAATAAGTGTAGGTTCTTGTTCAAGTATAGTTTTCACAGTTTCTAAACGAGCTTTCAAATAAGGGAGATCATTTGTGCTGATTTTTTGACGTAATAGCTCTTGCTCTTTAAGAAAAGCGCTGTAATTCAAACCAATACCCAGCTGTTGTCGAAGAAAAAACACTTTTTTTGTCTTTTACTCTTACAGAAAATTATCTAAATTGATCGTTTACTCCTCAGTTTGTCTGGACGTTCCAGTGCTAAGGCCTCATTCATCTTACGATTGAGAAACCAAGCATAGAATACAATTATGAAGAGTGTTAATAACGTGAGTTCAGGAATATCTTCAGCAAAAATCCCTACAATAGTAGCACAGGTATTCCATCCAGCATGCATTAGAATTGCTATCCCAAGACCATACCAAGGCTTACTAATAACCCCGTCAAGTTTATTCTTACCGAATTCGGATCCTGTTGTTCCTGTATAAAGGCTGTGTCCAATTGGCATGACAATACTACGAAATACTGTTAACCCTAGTGCAGCAGCTAAATTTTCTGATAGATCGAACATATTGAGACCATAGAGAATATTTTCGATGAAAGCGAAGCCTGCCCCGATACTTGCCCCATACACGAGACCGTCCATCATACCATCCATTTCTTGGTCATTTCGCATTATATAAATGCCAAACCCCTTGGAAGTTTCTTCAAAAATCGGAGCAAGGACACATACAACGATAATTTCTCCAAGTATTAGAAAACCAATGCTGTTGGTTATCAGAGGAGGGATAGTTGACAAACATCCAATCAGAAATGCATATCCAATTCTAACGGGCGGTTCACGTTCATATTTGTCTCTATACCAGAAAAATAGCACAACCACAAAGGCAAGAAGGAAAGCAAGTCCAGCAACATACCATAAAACGTTATTGGGCATCTTAATCAACCTCTTTACGAATTAACCAGAGTCAATCAAATGTAGTTCATTGATATTTTGGTCTACTTAATAAGATAAAGATAAAATTAGAAGAATTAAATAAGCATTATGAGTTTTAATACTGATTATCTACTATCTTTCTTAGAAACTATATTGAAAACCCCATCCCCTTCGGGTTACACTCACCTAGCGATTAATAAGGTGAAAAAAGAAGCCGAACGTGTGGGTTATCGAACTGAATTGACTGTAAAAGGCTGTTTACTAATTTATTTGCCCGGTCAAAACTCGAAGCGAACTGTTTCTCTCTCAGCTCACATCGATACACTTGGGGCGATGGTTCGCTCTATTAAAGATAATGGAAATATTCGTTATACTTCTATTGGAGGATTTAACCAACATTCTGTGGAAGGTGAATATTGTTCCATTTTCACAAGGGATGGAAAGACCTATACCGGCACAATATTAACTACAAAACCCTCGGGTCATGTGTATGGTGCAAAAACACGTAACCAAAAGCGTACTGAAGAAAATATGGAAATTCGTTTAGATGAACGGGTCTCGAAAAAGGAAGAAGTCCAAGCACTAGGGATCCAAGCCGGTGATTTCATTGCTTTTGATTCACGTACCATTACTACTCCCCAAAAATTCGTTAAAAGTCGACACTTGGATGATAAGGCATCCGTAGCGATTATAATGAGTATTCTGGAACGTTTATCGCGAGAAAAGACCGAACCATTGTATAACACAATCATCCTCATCTCAACTTATGAAGAGGTAGGGCATGGGGCGAGTTATCTTCCACCAGAAGTCGATGAAATGTTAGTTGTCGACATGGGGGCAATTGGAGATGATTTAGAAACAACTGAATATGTAGTATCGATTTGTGCTAAAGATTCCTCGGGTCCGTATGATTACAATTTAACTGGTCATTTAATTAATTTGGCAAAAGCTAACAATTTAGCCTATGCAATTGACATTTATCCAAGTTATAGCTCAGATGGCAGTGCAGCGTTACGAGGGGGAAATAATATCCGAACAGCACTAGTTGGCCCAGGAGTTCATGCTTCCCATGCCTTGGAAAGAACTCATTTAGATGGATTGATGAATACGACGCGTTTGGTTTGGGCTTATTTAACCACTAAAGATTCTGATAATAATTAATATTTCTGAGAGTTTAATAATGGATCCACAAATCAGATTACAGGAATTAGAGTCAGAATTAGAGAGATTGGAAGGAGAATTAATAAAACTCCGTGATATTCCTATGGAAGCCTGTAAAAAAGATCACCTTCGTTCTTTTCTAGAAAGACAAATAGCAGAAGTGGAGATAGAACGAGAAGATTTGGTTGCAGATAAAGAAGTGGAGACACAGTATTAACCCAAATCAATGACCTTGTTATTAGTTCTTGTGAAGAGGGAGTTTTTATCTGAATTATTCT
Source organism: Candidatus Hodarchaeota archaeon (assembly GCA_016840025.1). The sequence goes on along the minus strand of JAEOTF010000154.1, from coordinate 10,233 downwards.
TTTTTCTTCAAATGTAACTTGAATCATATGATGTCGTTTAACGTTGGTTAGGTTTTGAAAAGTATATTCTAGGGTATATACAGTTAAACATACCCCGTACGTTCTTGTGTTAAAAGTTCCCTCGCTCCTAGGCGACTACTTGGTAAAAACTCGCTCCTAGGTGACTACTTGGTAAAGAGCTGTTCAACTTCGGATTGGGACAAGATATAGAGAGCGGCGACACCAAAAATGGTCTCAAAGGGTTGTCAACTGATCCCAAATTTTGGGTCAAACTTGGACATCGAGCACAAGCTCAAGGAAAAAGCGCCATTAAGATAATTTCTTTCTTCTATAGTACATTCCTATTGTGAGAATACCGAAGATTATGCTAATAAGCTCAAATCCAAAAGTACTATTACCGGTTGTTTGAGACTTGGTAGTTGTTGTTACACTGGTTGTTTGAGACTTGGCAGTTGTTGTTGTCGTTGTACTGGATGAAGTAAAAGGAAGAGTTTGTGAGCTAGTGGTCAAGTGATTTAATCGTGTATATCTCAACAGTTATATCTTTGATGGTTTCGGGGAGTGCTTTCTCAGTTACAGCTGGAATTTTGCGATTAGGTTCAATAACTTCAGTCATGTGCTTTGTTAAAAAAGTCATTTAAGGTGAGAAATTCTCTATCCAATTTAACAGATGATGTTTCCAGAACAGAAAATTAAATTATCTCGTTAGACGTTGGTTAAATTAACAAGAGTAATACTAATGTTATCCTATTTGTATCTATCAAACCTAAAAAAAGAAAAAGTGTATTGGGGTTTTCAACTAATTTTTTGAGAGGATTTAATTTATGAAGAAGAAACATAGTCATAGAAAATAAGAGGGATAGTAAGGCAGTTTAGTGATTATTGACGGGATGGATTCTTCTTCCCTACTGGACATACTTCGATGCAATGGAAACAACCTCCAAAAGCACCTAATTTCGTTAAAATAGACTGCCAGAGATTGTAAGTATCTATAGAAAATATTAGGTCGGTTTGTTTTTTGACATCTTCCTGTTTCAGAATTTTGTTAAAATGACGTACGACCTTTCCTAAACCGAATGGCATCGCCATAGGTATGCAGGGTTTGTGCTCTTTCGTACCATTCTCTTTAATGGCTCCTACTGGGCATGCTTTCAGACAAAGCAGGCATTTTTCACCTCTACACAGTTTTTCCTTTGGTTTGTTGTTAGGAGTCAATTCTGCAGAAGTTATGACTGCGCCCAGATAGATCCGAGGACCATGCATTTTGCAAAGGAAATTAGTGGACAAACCAATCTCACCTAATCCCGCCTCAGCAGCGACATGCCTTAATGATAAATCCCCAAGCATTCCTTTTTTTTCAAGATCCACTGGAGCATCGGCGTGAATAAGAACGGAGTCATAACCCATTCTCTCTAAATAATGAGCTAATTTAAACCCGATTTCATCATTAGTGCGACATGTTTCAACCACATTATATCTCTTCAAACGAAGTGTATCCCCCTTGACCACACCACGAAGTAAAGGGATCCCATAAGCAATGACACTTTTCCCAGTTTCTAACAATTTCAAAGGCTTTTGGTCAGTGGGCGTAATTTTTTCCAAATGTTCTACGGATACTACACCAACAATGTCGGCCCCTGCATTAAAGGTGAACTGTTTAACTTGTTCTGTCAGATCCACAAAAGACTACTCCTTTCTTTAACATGGGTTAGAAGGATAACCTGCAATAGCGTTTTATATCCAATAAACGAGCAATATTCAATTAAGACCTCAACATATGTTTTAGAAACTCATTTCGTCTCCCTTTTTCAGATACTACTCGGATGCCCATCTCTGAAACATTAAAGGCTTTTGATGGTGGGGCACCCGCTGGGTGAGTGTGAAGAATCTCTCGCAGCTTTTCATACTTATCCACTTTATTCATCTCCTTAACCAGGAAATCCTATGATAAAAATAAATTTTTCTTAGATATAACTTTCTAGTATTGAAAATATGTTAAGTATTCAGATTTTAGATTCATATGGACTTTTCTTTTCGGGATGACGGGCAAAGTATTCCTCATCAAGTATATCCATCATTACATTGTCAGCCAGTGTTCCATGTATGCAGATTCCTTCTCGTATACGGACAGCTTGTTTGAAACCCGATTTTTCTGCAAGTCTGACTGCCCGAATATTCCAAGAGTTGGTCCAGAGCCTGACTACTCGAACTCCCAATTCCAAAAATAAAAATTCTAATAACACTTCTTGAGCATCCAATCCATGTCCCTTTCCCCAAAAAGCTTGATTACCAATAATAAGACCTAAATTCACGCTATGACGTGGTTGAAGACCATTATATACTGTAATTCCAATGAGTTGATTAGTTTCTTTGTCAATAATAGAGAAATGTCCTTCGTCTGGCTCATACTCAAACACTCTTTTTTCTTCTCTTTTTTCATACATTCTGTCAGTATAATGTGGAGGTAAAGCTTTGTTCCATGCTTGTGTGATCATTATATTGCGCCATTGTCGAAAAAAAGGGAGATCTTCTGGTTTATGTTCACGTAATATGACTAAGCTACCTTCAAGACCCATTGTTACAGCTCCTTTTCCTTTTCCCAATCACGTTTCAAAATACCCATCACAACAACATCGTAATAATTACCGTCCTTACGTCCTGCTCTCCTCATTCGCCCGTATTCTTCGAAACCCATACTCTGTAGAAACCTTAATCCTGCCCCTGCATAGTCAGCTAACCATGTCGTAACAACATGAGCTGGTGTATATTTAAATAAGTAATTCAGTAGCATCTGGACAGTTTGTTGACCAAAACTATGTCTACGATAGGGAAGACAGATAAAAACATCGAAAGATGGACAATGGGGATCCCACTCATCGGAAAAGGAAGCAAAACCGATGGAAACCTTATCTTCCCGATGTTCAATGATAAATCTTTTAGTTTGGTCCTTTTTCCATTCTTCAAAAGCCTGTTCCATTTGATAATGTGAAAAAGGGAGCCAAAGCGGGATTTTATCAGAGACATAGCCGTATCCACGTGCATTTGGATTATTAAACCATTCATGGAGTTTCGGGATATCTTCAGGCTCAATTGCTCTGAATATGATCTCTTTTTCGAAAAAAGGGTTTTTCATCGAAAAATTCTCCGATTCTTAACTATTTAAACCCAATCTGACCAATTCAATTGCAATTTCTTGAATACAAGTGATAAGTTGGTTTTTAACACAGTATGGCTGTTAAATCTGGATTCGGGGATATTCAAACATATTCTTTTGTTATTCAAGAGTAATATAAATCGATTCATGAAAATAAGATCCTTATTAATATCATGTTATATTCTTAACGACATGACAGAATCAACAATAGCACAACTAACAACACAAGAAATGATTGTTTTAACAACAGTGACTATGTTTTTTATTACTATCGTTTTTATGATCTTCTTTATAACAAGGTACAGAAAATTTCGCCCCAATGAGTATGTAATTCATATTAGAAACGGTAAAGTATTTCGTGTAGGAACAGGCGGACGTGTATTCTTGTTACCTTTATTAGATGAGGTATTCACGATCCCAACAACAGTTCAACACACGTCATTAGAGTTTAAAGCCCAAGTAAAGGATCATAAAAAGAGATTCTTTAAAATAGATGTTACTTGGCGAGTTGTTGAACCACTAACAGCATTTTCAAAAGTTTCTTGGAACGAAACAGCCGACAATTATGTCGAATTATTAATTAAGAAAAGAATGGAGTCAATCCTGCAGACTTTAAGTATAAATGCCTCTATTGGACAAGATGGAGCGTTTATCGATAATGTAGCTTCCGAGCTCCAAAAATATGTGAAAGATTGGGGACTCATAATTGAAGATATTCAAGTTTAATTAACAGAGTGACTTTATTTGCGAATAGTCGCCTTCTCCGATGCACACATCGATATAAATTCTCGACCAAAACCATCTGATGAAGAAAAGAACTTTTTAGAATGTCTCATTGAAGTACTTCAAAACACTAAACCAGATATTCTCATTTGTGCAGGAGATCTGACACCCGACACTCAACTTCTCGAAAAAGCACTTAGAGCCATTGTACAAGAAGTAAATGCACAGCATCATTTTTTCGTTCCTGGGAATCATGATATTTGGTTTAGATCATCCGTTGATCCTTCATCTGATGCTTCATCATCGCTGGATAAGCATGAACGAGTATTACCCCAAGTTTGTAAAGATACAGGTTTTCACTTTCTACCCGGATGCCCTAAGATTATTAATGGTCTGGGATTCTTAGGTTCAGTAGGTTGGTACGATTATTCATATCGAAATTCACTATGGAATAAACAAATTATACCACTTTACTATGCTGCAAAGAGATGGAGAGGAATTGTGTGGAACGATGTCAATTATGCCGAGTGGGAAATGGCTGATCCTGAAGTTTGTAAATGGATGATACAAACTCTCGAAAATGATTATCAACAACTCGAAGAAAAAGGGATGGATGAATGCCTCCTAACACTTCATCATATTCCATTTCGTAAATTTGTCATTTATAAAAATACTCCCAATTGGGATTTCTGCTCTGCGTTTATGGGATCCCAGCAATTTGGTGATTGGGCTCTATCTCACAAAAAAATCAGCACAACTATCTTTGGGCACACTCATACTCCTCAAGAAGGTCAAATTGAAACAATTTATGCCTATTGTAATCCCATAGGTTATCTTTGGGAAACTAAAGGGATCACTGACCTCTCTACCTTTCTGCAGACAAGGGTGATAATTAAAGACATAACGGGATAATTAAGTCAGAAATAATAAAAAACCATTAAATTCGTTATAATATTGAATTAGAGAGGGGGAGGGAGGGAGCAGCAACATTAAAAAGAGATTCTTTAAGCGTTGCACGCTCCGTCATTAACATTTTTTATCTCTATATTAAGGATTTAGCACATATTAGTACACAATTAGTGCACAAGGTAGGTTTAGTTAATCTTCTTAATGGTTGGCATTCCAGAGTGGAAGTAACTTCAAACTGATTCTTACCAATATAAAATCGAGTATTTCATCCCGTATCCGAACAAAAATGGTATGGGCGGTTTAATCTTCTACAAAATTATTCTTAGGGCTATATTTTCTAATTATCATACCAAAAGGCATTATATCACATAAAGAAGTTTATACTGCATTTATTTGAAAAAACCTGATTTAGAACAATATAAAAATAATCGTAGCATGGAAGAATTCAACCTCAGAGAGTAAGGCGATCTAGCTTAAAGAGAGCGGTAGGGCCTTTTCTGAGTAATTTAAACTAAGAAAAACATTCCAAACATTTACTGGAAATGTAATTCTTACTAAAGAGTTAAAAAAAACCAAATCATGAGATTTTAGCAGAAATTTTCATTATTTATTGCTTATCTTTCGGCAATTAGCGGTAAAATGGTATTTTTAAAAAAAAGAAGGCGGATATTAATGACAATTATGAAAAAAATTCTCTTGATCTATACAATACTAATTCTAGCTGCTCTGACTAGTTCTTCAATCGTAGTAAGCGCATCAAATGCATCAACTGAAACAAAACTTATGGATGAAGCATTACAACAAGTAAACCATTATTATGAACTAGAATGGGTACGAATAGCGGTTATTTACGATAAGAAGGATGAATTAGCTCGATCAACCGCTCAATCACTATTGGAATCAATCAAGTTGATGACAGCGGATGTTAGTGGTATACCTGTCTCTACTCTCTCCGACTTCAAAGGGGCATCAGCTCTCACAAGTTTTAGTATTGCAATCTATGTTTTTCCTACATCTAGCAAAGGGTTAATCATTAGTAATAAGGTACATGATTGGCACAGAATTGCCGCTTTAATCATAAATAACCCATCTACTCGCCATATATTTGCCTGTGGTAACACTAAACAACTTTTAGAAGCAGTTAATTATGCTCCAAACGTCTATGGTAGTGAAGATGAATTAGTTGATGCTCAACATGCATTTATTTATGCCCTATGGACACTTTCGGATATTTTGGAAAAGGAGGAAGATTTTAGGTCCGATAGAATGGCCAAAGCGTTAGGTAATGACGTTCGGATGGGAACGTTACAGTATTTTGCTAATAACTTTAATGACTTAGTGGTACGAAATATAGAACCACAAAGTCCGATGGGAGAAGAAGCACCAGAAACAAGAAAAGCCCGTGTCGATAAATTTTATGCAGATCATCCGCCTTCATTTAAAAAATTGCCGCAAGAGATTGATGGAACAGTTTATGAAGTCGACAACGAAACTTTGCATTATAAAGATCCGCTATCGGGAGAGTTGCTCACAGATGGTTACGGAATGACTCTTATCCGTGAGGATAGGTCAGTAATAAGTGATTTTATTCTACAGTTTCTGCCTTCTTCATCGGGGCTAAGAGGACCAATTGGGGGAATCGTAGATGTACTTTTAGAATTTTTATTCGACATTATTGGTGGCGCTATCGGATTAGATTCAAGTACCGTTGAAGCAATCGCGAATATTTTGACAAAAATCCCTGATTTAATTGGAGTGATTCAAAACCCAAGTGCCAGTAAATTGAAGGGCTTCTTAGATCAATTAAAGCCGATGTTGCCCATACCCCAGGATATGATGCAGTATTTTGATCTTGTTGTTGACGCGTTATTTTTGCTCCGAGGAGATACAGGAGACATAATCAACTTTATCTCATCCGCTATTAATTTATTACTGCCAGATTTTGAGATTTTAGGTAAGAATTTGGGTGATATATTAAAAGAAGTCTTTTCATTAGGTTCAACAGTACTAGATAAAATAAATAGTGGAGCAAGTGTTGTTGACACTATTTTAAGTGTTTTAAATGAAAATATTGTCCAGAATATGACGGCAACCTTTTTAACAAATGTGACTGGACTATTAGGTGCTAATCCAACTCAAGTAAGTAGCATGATACAGAAAATTACCTCAACGGGCAAAATTGCTATTAATTTAATGACCTCATTCAATGTTAAGGATTTACTAACTGACTATGCGCCTCAACTTTTATCTACAGCATTTGGTGATTTACTACCAGGGATTAATCAGCAGATCATCAACGCGACTATGAAAGCAGCGACTTTGCTCCTAGTAGCGACGAATGTTATAGATGATTTGACACTTGAGGACGCCATCATTTCTTTATTAACAGACATAGTACCAGGAACAGTCACTGATCGAATCACTAAGATCAGGAGCACTGTTACAAATATTATTGCAAAAATTTCTGAGGCTATTACCTCACAAATGTCTAGCGTAACTGATTTTAAAAATATGATTCTTACTGCCTTAAATGAATATGACTTAGGACTTTCTGCTGACTTTAAAGGTGCAATACAAGATGCTGCTACTTTAATCGCGTATGTCCAAAATAATAACTTTGATATCTCTAATCCGGCGTATCTCACCAATATCTCCACTATGGTTCAGAAAGTCCTTTCTGGACTAGGATATACCAATCCAGCAGCTTTTGAAATCATCAACAAACTCATATCGGCCATTACGGGACTTGTTGCATTTATTAAAAATCCTCCAAGCCTTAAAAAGATGATTGGGAAAGCCCTAGATGCTATTCCATCCCCTGAAGTATTACTGCAGAATGTTATGGAGTTCATTATGAATAAGGTGATGGCGTCTTCTAGTTTATCTCAAGATGTCAAAAATGTTCTAAATCGGGTTTGTGAAGGTATTGCCATTGTTTTGCAGATTATCGAATCAGTAAAAGGAAATGGTATTCAAGGACTACTGCTTTCTTTAGTACAAGGAGCCTCTTTCGTTATTACACAAATAACAGGGGTTGATATTGGAGCTTATGTTCAGTTGGCTAAATCACTTTTCGGCAAATTCCTTGGATTAACAACAGAACCGCCGAATCTTACCGACATCATGAATGTGTTAGATGATTTTATTCCGGGTGGCATTTTATCAGATATACGAGGAGTAGTCGATTTTCTTGTCTCTCTTTCATCTATTTTTACCGATGGTTTCAGAACAATATTTGGAAAATTAACCGAATGGCTGATAGGACTGGTTACTGAGCTGATTACTAATTTAACTAACCAAATGGGAAGTGTCTTCAGTCGTCGTAGCACATGGGATTTAATAGATTTGGAAATCCCTATTGGATTAGGGGAGATGTCATTATTCCAGATAAATTTGCACCTGGGGCTTAGTCCCAGTTTTGAGTTTGATGCAGAAAGATTAGGGCAGATGCTTTTTGATCTAGTCTTTAAGGGAACTCAAATATTTAGCAGTAGTGACCCTGTAACTATTTTAAGGGAAGCTTTATCATTCTTCGCGATAGCACCCGTTTTTGAAGCCTCTATCGAGATAGGAGATTTTGGTAGCGGGCAATCTTTTATGAATTTCATGTTATCCGCAATGGGAATGGAACTGAGCTTTTCAGGCTATGGCTTCTTCAAATTGTTATTATTTAGCTTTAAGAATGGTGTATTCAGCTTTGATGACTTCTTTAAGGTTATCGAGTGGGGTTTTGGCTTTAAAATCACCCTGAGTAAGACATTAACCTTGCTTGATTTCATCACAGGGGGTGTCGGTGGAGGTCTGAATGCTGTTGGAAAATATATTGGACTCGATGCGATTAGTATAACTATCGCCCTTGGTTTAGGTTTTGATATTGTAAAACGTGCTGCAACTGCAATTGCTCCCGAAACGGGGTCACTGACCATAACAATCGAAATTGGTTTTACTGTTTCGCTAGGGATTGATATCTTAATTGCATGTTTGAAATTTACAGGAACATTGATAATTACACTAACATTTCTGCAAGATCTCGTGACTCCGAGTCCCCTACGAGTATTTTTGGGGATAGAATTGATTATCACCGTAACCATAGGCTTCTTGTTCTGGGATTGGGATTTTGAGTTTTCATGGTCACCTTCGGGTAGTCCTTGGGAACTAACAGCGGGAAGCAAGGAAGAAGCCGCGAGTGAAGGCGCGATGGGACTCGATACCGATGAAGATGGATTATCTGACGAATATGAACAATCTTTGCCTGGATTGAATATTAATTCGGTGGATACTGACGCAGATGGACTTGATGACAAATTTGAAACGCAAACATATAAAACTGATCCGGTTAATCCCGATACAGATGGTGATGGGTTAACAGATAAAACAGAATTTGATTTAAAAACAAATGCGCTTAACCCTGATAGTGATTTCGATGGACTTGATGATTATGAAGAAGTTGTCGTTTTAGGTACCAATGCGTTGGCACTAGATAGCGACGGTGATGGACTTGATGATTATTATGAGGTAAATCATGCTTGGAACATCACGGGAATTACTCCTTCGATCACAGAGATACAAATAGGAGGAGTTATATATAATGATCGAACAGACCCACTAAATCCCGATACCGATGGAGATGGATTGTTTGATGGGCAAGAAGGACCGAGTGGGATTTACTATGGACCAGAATTATATAATGAAACACAAACTGACGGAACACCCTCAGATCCCCTTTTAATCTTCAATGAGGGCTATACTCACCCACTTGACAATGATACGGATGATGACTCTTATGAGCAACTCTATGATGGTGCTATTTCTCCACGTCGAAGGTTCTTACGTGATATGTCAGACTACACCGAAATTCACGGTATCGAAGTAATTTTTATCGAGCCAGACACGGGTGAGCCAGAACCAGCCCGTATCGTCCGAACAAACCCTATAAACCCCGATTCAGATGGGGATACAGGTGTTACAGAAGCCCAGAGAAAGGATCCACCTTTTGGTTTCTTTTTGAATAGTGATGGTTATGAATTGGCGTTAACCCCTCCAACCGATCCGTTAGATGGAGATACAGATGATGATGGATTAATTGATGGATATGAAGGAATCCTCCGTCCTGACGCTAATCATACAAATGCTGTGAATCCGGATACCGATGGAGACGGGCTGGGAGATCTCCAAGAACTACAGTTAGGCAGCGATCCACGAAGTGTTGATACAGATGGAGATAATGTAGCCGATGGGGATGAATTCTTCATCTTTGGAACTAATCCATTCCTCGCTGACACTGATTCTGATGGACTCGAGGATGGAGAAGAATTATGGCTTTATCACAGCAATCCTTACCTACGGGATAGCGATGCCGACGGCCTTCCAGATTATGATGAGGTATATGTTCATTTCAGTCTACCAGTAGATGAAGATTCGGATAACGACTTTTTAACAGATTATGA
>JAEOTF010000153.1 GCA_016840025.1 Candidatus Hodarchaeota archaeon | reverse complement strand
TTACCCGTAAAAGATATTATGGAGTTACTGTTGGAATTTCTTGATGATTAAACCCGAACCAAATGCATCCGAATTTCTTTTTACTTCCAATTAAGCAAAGAGTTCTTGAGATACTTGGTTGAGTTCATTACGGAACGCTGTTTCATCTATTTGCGTTAAGTGATGTTCTTGAACGAGAATTTGCCCATCCACAATCACAGAGTCGATTGTTTGATGATTCATATAATACACAATTAATGTTAAGGGATCTGCTATTGGGTGAAGCTGAATTGCTTGTGGGTTCATTATTACTACATCCGCGGATTTTCCCGTCTCTAAACTGCCAATCTCGTTCTGTAGACCGATAGCACGTGCACCATCAATTGTTGCAAGCCTTAGAAGCTGGTATGGAGTAAGTAATGGAGTTTGGAACATTGGATTAGTCTGCGTAGGTTTCCCTGTTAGCGCGGGTTGGCTTGTAGAAAGCCGGTGAAGATACGCTGCCATATGAAGCGTAAAAAGAATATCATTTCCATTGTAGGTTCCTGATGCGTCAGTACCAAGTCCTACTGGAACTCCTTTTGACAACAGAAAACCAATAGGTGCAATTCCTTCTCCGTATATGGCATTTGTTAATGGGCAATGAATAACACTTGTTTTTCGGGTCTGTAAAATATCAACATCTGAGGGCGTTAGAATTGTTCCATGCACTGCTTGAAATCCTGGTTTTAGCACATCGGTTTGAAGCAATAACTCAATACTTCCTTTCCCATGTCGCTTTCTAACCATTTCTTCTACTTCTTGGGATTCTGCAACATGAGATTGCATCACCGTATTATATCGCCCGAGAAGTTCCATCACTTGTTGAGGGGTTGTTAACGAAGTAAATAGAAGATTGTCTGGTCCCGCAAATATCCGCATCCGATTAGAAGGATCATGCCATTTTTTCAGAAGCCGTTCAATTTCACCAAGACAACTTGTGGGGCTCTCATGGAGCATTGCAGGACTGATTTCATTTGTTTCGTGAAATGCCCTGACAAATCCACAACGAATTCCAAGGTCTCGATAACTAGCAAGCATTGCATCTGCATGATTAGCAGTATGGTTCTCGTGGGGATAATATTGATCTATGACTGTTGTGGCTCCACTTAACAAACATTCGATTCCTGTTAACTGTGTAGCAATTGCAGCATGTCGAGGCTGTAATCGATCTAGAAATGGCCACTTAATTTCTTGATGCCATTCTTGATCAGGTGGTAAAGCAGCACCACGTGCCCTAAGAAGTGATGCTAATCCATGAGTATGGGCATTTATCATACCGGGAATAACAAATTTACCTTTGGCATCAATAATAATATCTGCTTTAAGTGAAGTTTTATCAACTTGTGTTCCAACGTCAATAATCTTTTTCGACTTGATAGTTAAATAACCCTGAGGAAGCACTCTTCTTTTTTCATCCATAGTTATGATATAACCATTATGAATCAATATGGACTCTTGCTCTGACGTCATTTTCGGTCTCCATTAGGTGTTCTATTGTTCTGTTTTGATCATGAATTCGTATATAATTCGGATAAAATTGTTACGAAATTAGTAGATAACATCTTTAAGTGGGAAACATAACAAAATTATATAGCATTCATCAATATTGATCTGTTAGTTTAAATAATATTTAGGACCCCGCCTAGGTGTACATAGTATGTGGATACGTGAGATCAGTTTCTTTCTACGACAGTCACGTGAGATATTGATCGATGTACGATTAGGTATGCAAAAAGCAAGTTCGCAACTTGTAATAGGATTACTTCACGCTATTGAGGATTTTACTAAACAATTTGATACCGCACAAAACCAAGGCGTTAAGCAGATAGCCCATGGCGATTATAAATTATTACTCGAATACGGTAATTGGATTGGATGTGCTATCCTATCTCAGGTAGATAGCAAGTGGCTAAGAAGCCGTATGATCTATTTAGTTGCTTTATTTGAAGAAAAATATCAAGATGCGCTTCAATTCGAACCTAAAGACGTGTCACAATACCAAGAATTCCATGGCATAATGTTGAATATTTTACCGCATGACCTCCTTATTCGAGATACCCCCTATGAGCCGAAGATAAGACAGGGGATCCAAGAGGTTCCTTTCTTTGAAGGTGAATATGATCATGTCTTAGGAAGAGAGGGCGCTTTACTTCGGTTAGCTGATGGTACTCGAACGCTGAGGGAAATTGCTGAAATTGACGGTACTTCTTACATTACAGTGATTCAAGAATATAGGGCACTTGCTTCAAAAGGTGTAAAATTAGTCAAGAAACTCCTATAAACCTCGGAATATTATCTAGGAAGAAATGAAGATGAAGAACCCCTTCGAAAATTACCCTGATACCGTTTTCATAATCAGGAAGATTGGTGGAGAATGCTTAGTACACTTTTCGTTTAAGGAATCTGATGCAGATCCATCGCTTATCGCCGCATTCTTAGATGCCATTGAACAAGCAGGATCAGCAGTTCTAGGAATTGAAGGCACTTTCACAAGCATCGACCGAGGTGGCATAAAAATATTGTTCGCTCATGCTAATCATACCTTCCTTGCGGTAATTGCACCTGAAGAGACATCAAAATTACATCGGCATATGGAAAAATTAATGACCAAATTCGAGGAAACATATTGCTCATCTCTCGAAAACTGGACCGGAATCATGAATGAATTCCATCCGTTTAAACTTGAGATCCTCCAAGAATTTAATACGATAAATCTCCCTCTTCATATAATTCCAAAACAGAGCATGCTAAATGCTCACGCCCTTTTAGAACAGTATCAAGGTGCAACAAAGGGTATCTATAAAGAAATGCTTCTTATACTGAACTTAATCGATAATTCGCGCTCTTTAGACTTAATTATTGAATTATCCGAGTTACCATCCAACATTGTCCATGCTATCATTCAATTCTGGATTCGCACCGGAATGGTTACAGTGCAAACTGAGGACATTCACGTTTTTTCTGATACTCAACTACCTATTTCTAACGATTCAGCTAACCCTGAAGATTTCATGATGAAAATGAATGAGTTAGGGATAAAAGAAAATCAACTATATGGGCTAGTTCAAGTTCCTTCCTTTGAAGGAGATCCTTTCGAATTTCCACCATTAGAAAGGCGCTTTTTGAACTTGTGTACTGGCGAAAAAAGCCTTGCAGCTATCGCCTTGATACTTGGCATGTCCTATTTCGAAGCTCATCAAGTTGCATCTTCGTTGAAATCGAAAGGTCTGAAAATGAACAAGAAACTAATCACTAAACCACAAAGATATACCTCATTATGAGGGTGAAAAATATGGGTATAAAAGGAAAAATTGCATGGAACTTTATGACTGAAAAAGTAAGCCAAAAACTTGTGACTTCGATGTATGAATTCATTTTCTCAGAAATTCTTCAATCTACATCTAATCCTGAAGAAATTAACCAAAAACTCAAGGATGCAGGAGAATTTATGGGGGAACGGTTGCTAACTGATTATGCTGAGCGTATACGTCAGCATGCTGCCGAATTTCACGAATTTACCACCACGCTAAAACTCGCCTATAAAGTGAATGTAGGACATGAACCTTCATCGATTAAATACATTAAGGAAAGTAATAGTATCGAGATAAGTGATGACGACTGTATCTTTTGTCGGGGTGTCACATTACCAAATGAATATAAGACCATTCATTTTTGTGAAATAGTTAGTGGTGTCTTTCAGGCAGTCCTCGATCTGCGCGGATTTAATGGTCAAGTAACTCAATCAGAAAGTCGAGCCAACGGCGCATCGAAGTGTACTTGGGTCCTGAAACAACTTCCTGACTAATCAGAAGTCATTGCTAGCGGACGAATCAACCACTTTGGATGGATGCATCTACCCTGAATAAAATTACTACCTTAAGGATGATCCATTCAGAATCTTTCCTACTAGTCGACTGAATTCTCATCTCCCAGATTCACCACTACCAAACATCTACGCATATATGATTAGTAGATGATTTCTTGTCAAATAAGTACACCAGCTGTCGACTTCTTTTCCCATATGATAGATATTTAATGTTAGCATGGGGTTAAAAGCTCTTTAAAGCCTTTAAATGGGTTAATTTTATATACGTAACGGTTCTTCATCTTAGGTATACTAATAGTATACTCTTTTAGTTACTGAAGCTAAAAACTTGAAAAGAAAGAACAGTATGAATTTCAGAAAAAGAAGATTCTAAATTCTATAAAACCAAGTATACTAAAAGAAGACTCGAAGGATCTAGAGATAGTTCGAGTGGCCTTGAGGAGGTTAAAAAAAAATCCCATCACGAACAAAACAGATCAAAGTTTCTACGGCTACCTATAAAATACTAGTAAATTATAAAAAGGCCAATCAAACCTTCGATCAGGCAATTAATGAACTTATCAATCAGTGTAGAGAAACGGAAAACTTTGAGCAGCAGTTATTACCTATCAAGCAACAACTCAATTTAATCATGAATCAGTTACAAATACTGCAATTAAGTCAATTACAAAAATCTTCTTCGATGGTGGGAGATAATAAAAAGCTCTTGAAAACGAACGGTGAATAAGCTTTTTCTAACATATTCAAAAGAAACCTAGTTCACTGTGCAGCGTGAACCTCTGTTAGTGTGTATTCAAAAGCAGTACGAAGTAAGCCTCGTAAATATCGTCGAGGGTCTTCACCTAACGAAATGGATATCCACCCTTTAAATGGATGTTCTGCAGTCGAGACACGTGTAGCAACCGGCCATTCCTGAACCGCATCGGATATGGGTTCTGGCAATCGTAAAAATATCTTCTTTCCAATAATGGCCGCAAATATCCGATCCGCTAACGCCCATTCGATTCCTCGTTTTGTTTGTTTCTCAATAAGTATTTGGGGGGTATAAGTGTCCCACACAGCCAATTCAGATCTGAGATAATTAATAAGCTGTTTTAGATTGGCATTTTTTTTCCAACCCAATACTGTGCATCTGCTGTAAACCGTGGCAATGAAAGCTCTCCTATTGAATCTGGGGGACACCCATTGGTATTATGTTAATAAATACGTCAATGCTTTAAGAAATTATTTATTTCTAGTAACAAAATTCATTATTCAATCATACTACAGAGTAGTAAATAAAGCATTTGATATAAAACAAAAAATCCCTTCCACTTGACAAATATTCTCCTAATAACACCCTACTACCCCTTTGTATGCAATCAATCAGG
The DNA here is from genome assembly GCA_016840025.1 of Candidatus Hodarchaeota archaeon. The sequence continues at coordinate 552 of JAEOTF010000153.1, read as the reverse complement.
CGGCGCTAACTAGTTGCCTTATGATCCAAATTTAGTTTTTATCAAAAAAAACTTATACTATCTCGGGTCCTCACATATTGTCTGAGGAAAATATATGGTACAACCATCTTTCTTTAATTCAATCCAAAAATGGGATGATCTATTAGCAAATATCGTTAGCCGTATTAACGAAATCGAGATATTGCGTTCTCAGTTTGCAAAAATAATCAGAAATACAGCCTCGCAGACTAAACTTTCTTCGATCCCCCCTGGAATTAGAAAGGATGTATTAGAAGATGGGCTCCTTTTCAATGTGGTCCCCTATGAACTAAAAGGACTTAAGGTCGCAGGTATTGATGGAGGGTTATTAAGTCGTTCTCGAAGAGATATCGATTTTCTAGTTGTACGTGCTGTAGCTGTTCTTTTTTCATTCGATAAGAATGATATCCCTATTCCAGAGTATTTTCCGAAAGCTTTTCCAACACCCAAACTTCTAGTCGATTTAGCTCCAGGTACATCTAGAGACTCAGAAATTAATGCGAGTCTAGAACGGTCCATAGCAGAACTTCAATT
>JAEOTF010000024.1 GCA_016840025.1 Candidatus Hodarchaeota archaeon | reverse complement strand
TATACCCAATGAAAGGGTCTTTTTAGGAGGATATGAAGGCGAACATCAAGCTGGAGGATGGTTGGCAGCTCTTTTCGCTCTTTACCATCGTCATAGTTATACAGGATGTAAACCTGCTTCCACGGATATTATCATGGGCTTCAGTGCATTAGTAAGTGAGTATAATGGGATTGAAGATAAAAAACATGTGCAAAGTAAATTAGCCGATCTAATTAGTGTAGCAGAACTAGTTAATGCAGCTGGTATTGCAGCAGCTCATAAAGCGACAAAAGATCCATCTGGTACTATGATTCCTGATCCTGTGTTTTGTAATGTGGGTCGTAAACATGCAGGTAAGAATTTCTACCATGAACTCGAAGTTCTTGCTGATCTTTCAGGTGGTCTTCCTGCAACTCTTCCGCATGAGAGAGACTTCTTAGATGATAAAATAGGACCATTCCTCCAGAAATATATCGCTAGAAAAGAAGATATCTCCTCAGAGGACATATACAAAGCTTTCCGAGCAATTTCGGATATTCTTTGTTCTACAATTGGTGGTGTTGTGGCTGTGGCGGGGGTTCATGGAGGTGGTAGTCCTGTGATGGAAGATATCGCAGTACTCAAACAATACGACATCGAAGAAAGAAAAGAAATTGCGAAATATTTAGCAGGAATAGATGACTAACTCAAGAGGAATATCTCAACTGGCTCAAGAGGAGATTAAGAAGCTAAGACATCAAATTCGTGAAGGTAATGCGTTTACCGGGGCTGGTGATGTTTCTGAAACCTCTTGTAAATGAGAACCGGTTGAATAGCGAGCGCCAGACCAGCCAGAAAGAGGAGCACCACGACCCCATCACTTTCCAGGACTTTTGCCCCTACCAGAACTGTCATTGTGATACTCCGATTCTGTCAATTAGTTAAGCGCTAAGGCGGTTATACCTATCGGCCATTCTTTTTCTTCCGCTGTGTCCACTGCATCCCCATCACTGCGATCCACGGGGCAACAAAGACCAACGAGAACAACCCAAAGGTGGCAAGGGCGGATGGGTCATATTCATCCACAGGTGGTTTTCCCACTGCAGGCGGATCCACATACACCGAGTAGGTGAAGGTTTGCGTGACGATGTCGGTTTTCTCGACGGTCACGTCAATGATTTCGGGATCAGAAGAATAGGGCAACACCACTTCATAGTACCCATTGTCTTCATCGGTAGCCGAGTACTGGGTTGCGTTGAACAGCACCGTGACGGTAGCCCCGGTGATCGGGACTTGACTGAAGCGCTCCACGATGCGGTACGTGTAGGTCATGTTGTCCGGGTAAAAAGCTTCCGCAGCAATAGACAATTCGGGGAAGACCGGGTCACCATAATAGGTTTTGAAGGCCCAATCGTAATTTGGATAGCCTTTCATCTGACCACCACTATAAGCGTCAGTAAGTATGGACGCTGCCATTGCAAACTCCATTTCTTCTGTCTCTGACGTATAAGTAGGGTCAGTAACGATAATATAATAAGTTAAAGAGATTGTGATACTCACAGTCGGAAATATAAAATCAAACCAAGTATACGTATGATATGCTAATGCAGATAGGTCTATAGTGCCATTTGCCAAGGGGCTACTCCCATCAGAGTTATCATCTATCGATATATTGAGATATCTGCCAGATGGATTTTCTATATTGTAATTATAAATTAATAGACTTACTCCAGTAATATTATCAACCGAGGGAGTGAAGCTTTGCCAATTAGATGATATATTCCGTATTTGACTATATCCATCCACGGTGGTTTGTTGTTGATCGACAACTAGAACACCTGCTGCAGGCACAATAGAGGTATTATACCAGCCGAAGCTTGTCAGTAGTAATAACAGACAAGTGATTAAACATAACAAGGATTTTCTATTCAAGCCCAACACCTTTCTTTGAAGCTCCATTTTGAGGCTTCGGTTTTTTTCCATTGATGATTTCGTATATTAAGCTTGCTATAGTTACTATAATCTAAATTTATCGCGACTTGGATCATTTTTTTGGTACAGAACTTGTCGTTCCTTCCCTTACTATCCAACAGCTACCGATAATATTGCAGAACCCTTTTAGCCACCGCTTTTTGGGAGTTTAATGGCGTCCCTTACGGATCTGACTTAAACATCCACAAAAAGCCTTCCCCCGCACCGTGCGGTTTGGGAGCATAAATACTTCATTCATCCGTTATTCATTCAGTAAGTTGAAGATGCTGAATGAATCTTTTGGATACTTAAAAGGCAACTCTGATAAAGAATGTTAGAGTCAAAGAGGTAGTATTTCCTTGGCAATTGCTGCAAGAAAAAATGAAAAATTTTTAGTAAGAAACATCATAAAGGTAAGTGGTTTAGTTATCTATCTATTAATACTATCCTGAGAAGAAACTAATGAATTACCATAATTGGGTCAACCACAGGTGTACTGTCTTCACGTAACCTTTCTCTATAGCATGTTTTTAATATTTTCAATAAGTCAGCGAGTGAGCCTGATATATCGGCAAAAGGAAAGCCAGAAAGCTTCATACCATTGGAAATGACCAAGAAAGTTTTCATGCCCAAAATCGCTGCAGGTACAATATCTTCTTCAATTGAATTTCCGATCATTAAGCATTGTTCTGGTTCAAGATCAAGCACACTACAAAGTTCATCGTAATAATTCACATTGTTCTTACAGGAGTGCATATTTTCAGCAGAAGTAATGAAATCAGGCTTAAAATTTGAATTTGTAGCCCATTTTAATCGAGCTTTGATAGCAATTTCAGGGAATACAGGTTCAGTAGCGATAACGACTTGAAATCCACAACTACGACTAAAATGGAGAAGATCAATAGCAAGAGGCTCGGGAGCAACTACATCCTGAAGTAAATCGAAATCAGTACTGTAGAAATTCATTAAGCGAGTCAACGTTCCTACAGGGGACAGAGATATTTGAGGTGAAAATTCGCTAATAAAAAGTTCAATATTTGTAAAAAGTCCATCATTCTCTCGCATCAATGCGCCTGTTTTGAGAAAAAGGGGAATGAAGTCTTGAGGAGGAATGACATCACGAAAATATTGCGATACTAGACTAGTATATTTATAGAAAAATTGATCTACATTAAATTGAATTAATGTCCCATCTAGGTCAAAAAGCATCGCTTGTATTCCCTGTAAGATATTCTTCGCCATTTTAAAAACCAATCATTTCATTTTTACTCGTTTAATACTATCTAATTTTGTTATTCCTTTGTCGGCAATAGAATCTATTTTTACATCTCAGTTCAAATCTGCCGTCACAATGTCTTAGGATATTTGCTAAATAAAGATCTAAAAAATAATTAGGATAATCTAATAATATCCTCTTTTACTAGCTGATATAAGATATAGCTGCTTTTGGTGTTAACTTTGCAACCATTAACGAAGTTAGAGCAACAACTCCGCAAAAAAGCATTTAAATGGGGCGCAGATCTTATAGGCTTCGCCCCGATCGAACGATTTAACAAGTTTGCCACTAAAAATCAACCTCAAGCAAGTCTAAAAGATGCTAGAACCGTCATTGTAATCGGTATGCATATGGTGGATCCTGCTTTAGACCTCTGGATCCATCCTGATGAATGGAAGCAGCAAGGTAAGCCATCTCGTGCTTGGGAAGATGAAATTCTCAGGGGGGTAGCATATAGGTTAGTACTCTTCTTGGAGCGTGCAGGCTATAGGTCAGAGGTAGTACCCTATGAACCATCTCTATACCTGAAAGAAGCAGGATACTATGCTGGTCTTGGAGCCTTTGGAAAGAATAACCTCTTAATCAATCCTTCATATGGACCAAACATCCGGCTTCGAGCACTAACAACAGTAGCCTCTTTCACTCCAAGTCCACTCATCAATAAAGATTTTTGCGGTAATTGTAGTCGTTGTATAAAGGCTTGTCCTCCCAATGCTCTCGAAAATGGGTATAATAAGGAGAAATGCCTCAGTTATGCCTCCAACCAAATAGATTATCTTACTTCAAAGGCCGTTGTCTGGTGTGTCAAATGTATTACCTCATGTCCGCACACACTACCACAATACAGGAATTTAACAATTAATCCCTCTGACTAAACGAGTTATTTTGGTTATCTTTTATGTACTTAATTTTAATAAAGATTTAACTATAATAATTGATAGTTAAAAGGAGTTCACTGGGATAAAAAATGGATAGAGCCAGAATCATTGATTATAAGGGAAAAGAGATCATTCTTGCTGATTACTCGGGACTTAGCGCTACACATCATTATGATAAGCTGATGAAGGTTATAAATGAGGCTAAGGCTCTCTCTGTTAAAGATGACACCCGAAAATTATTCCTGTCCGATGTATCAGGGAGTTCTGCTAATAAAGAGATAATCTCGGAATTGAAAAAATTCTTTCTGAAGGCAATCAATCGATTCTCTGGTTCTAATATCATTGCTTTTGACACAAGGGAAGAAGCAATGGAGCGGCTCGTTAATTAAGTGGTAATTCTGGTCAATAAAACCACCATTTCTATTTAATTCGGGATACATTAAATTTGTCGGGGAAAACCCTTTATTAACATTCCGTATATTAAAGAAATCTCAAAATATGAGATTTAAACATAGAAAGCTTTTTACTTTACTTAACAATTATATGAAGTGAGGAAACCAATTGAACAAAAATTGGAGAAAATCAGTTTTATTAGTAGTTAGTCTGTTTCTTATCTTATTATTTAACACCATTTTAGTCTATTCATTAACCACATACTCTAATTTCAATAGTAATATATCACCTAGTTTTTTTGCTCCTCGTGCTCCACAAGATCAAGTCTTTTATGATGGGTTTGAAGATTGGACCCAGGATGGTCCTTCTGGTCCACCCGATGGCTGGAATGACGGATCTGTCTGTATTAAGACTGAACAAGAAAACATAACTGTATACAGTGGTAATCATGCGGTTAAATTAAATGAATCCACAGCTTCGGGTTGTATGTTGTATCATTGGGAACACTATTCTGCACCCAATACTCTAGCACCAGGAGTTTATCAACTTAGTTTTTATGTAAAAAACGTCGATCCTGTGGCGAAAGTGGCTCTATCTGCACATTTTGATAGCGATACTTGGTACTCCTTTTTTGGGAATTGGATTGCAGGAACGAGTGACTGGGAGCGGCTTTACATCAATTGTGATTGCTCTGCGTGTCCTGAACCCATAACACTTATCGATATGCGTCTTCAGGTAGATCTATCAGGTAATAATCAAGGCGTTTATGTTGATGAATGTTCTATAGACGAGGTCATCACTTCAGAATTTCCTTCTTTGGTACTTTTCTTACCAACAATTATAAGTGCTATAGTATTTTCAATTTGGTTATTAAATAGGATTAAGAAATAATAAAGGCAAATTGGGGATCAAATTGGATATAAATTGGAGAAGATTTACATTACTACTACTTGGTTTATCTCTAGCTCTGTTTTTAACCACTTCATTAGTTTACTCAGTTAATGCACATTCTAATTCAAACAATAATATGTTAGATCATTTATATACTCCTCGTGCTCCTAATGTGTATGTAATTAGTGAAGCCTTTGAATCATGGACTGTAAATGGTCCTTCTGGTCCTCCTGATGGCTGGACGACAATTTCTACAAAGGCTGAGCAAGAAAGTACGTATGTACATAGCGGCAATTATGCAGTAAAGCTAAATGAATCTACTGCGCAGAGTGGTAAAATAGTCGCATCAAAAGGTTTTTCTCCCGCTCTTCAAGCGGGAGTCTACCAGTATGGTTGCTATATTAAAAATGATGATCCTGTTCGAGAAGCTGGACTCAGAATTAGTTTCTACCAAGATGGTGAATGGAATAGTTTCTTTCAAACTTTTCCTGGTACTGGTGATTGGGAGTTAGTATATCTAAATATTGATCTATCTTCAGGAGGAGGTATAACTCCTGTATCCTATGAAATACTGGTCTATCAAGAAGGAAATAATGATGGTATATATTTTGATGATCTTTATCTTGATCAAGTTTCTGTCTCAGAATTCCCTTCATTTGTACCTTTCATATTATTATATGTAGGTGTTATCGTAATCTCAATTTGGTTATTAAACAAGATTAGAAACACTAATAGATTATCCTATCATTAAATTCCCCTCTTTATCACTAAGATCCATACTTGGTACAATAGAATTATCGAAAGAACAAAGAAAATCTTAGATTAGGAAAGTGGGAGAGTGTCAACGCGAGGAATCCTCAGAATTTGTTTTTCTTTTATTTGACTGAGGTAGCCACAATAATCCCAGTCCTAAGGCTATCATTCCTGCTACACTAAGACCCGTAGTTAGTAATGTTCCTATCTCCATTCCAGAGTTTTCGATAACTATTCCACCTATTAAGATGAATGGGACACTAAGTAATAAAACCAGAGTTGGTTCCAAAGAATACATCGCATTTCGAACCTTGTCTGGTATTAAATCCACTCTAAGGAATTGTGTATGGTGGTACGTACGCAGTGAAGTTAAATGAGTCTACATCTTCCGTCTCCTCATTTCATCATTATGATTATCACAATAGTCCACCCCTAACTGCAACAGTCTATCAAATAGGTGTCTATGTAAGAAATGATGATTCCGTAGAGAAAGTGTTATTGGAAGCAAGTTTTTAGAATACAACAGATGGTTGGCAATCCTATTATGGGAGTTGGATTGAAGGAACCGGTGAATGGGAATTACTTTCCATAAATTGTGATGTAACTTGGATGAATACGGTTCAAACTATCTATATAAGTATAGCTATAGATCAATCCGGTAATTATGGTAATGATGGTTTGTATGTTGATGAGTGTTATATTGATGAAGTTGTGGTTCCGGAATTCTCCTCTTTTGTGCCTATCCTAATATTATTTCTAGGTGATATAATAATAATTTTAATTTGGCTACTAAGTAAGATTAGAAAATAGTAATAGATAATCTTAGGAAAACAATCGTTTGAAATACATACCCATCTATACCCAAATAGAACCGACTATTCTTCCTATTAAAATAAAAGTGTTTGTAGTTGTTTTTGATTTTATACCCAGAAATTAGCCTCTTTAAGTCTTAGATTTCTGTAAATAAGAATAAAAATACGGGGGATACATGAATGGGAGATACATAATCGAATTTAGGAAATGATTATCCAAGAAAAAATATTTCCAATAATGGAATTACTGTCTATCCTTTTTTTTGAGATAACCAGATTAAGGATACAACGCCAATCTTAAACGAGGAAAAAAAATGAGAATTAATAAGAGATCGGTGGTAGGAGGTTTTATTGCTACGATCATTCTGAATTTCTGTATAATAGCATCAGTTGTTGCTCAAACAGGTAACCAAACAGATATCTATCCATATAAAGTAGGTTATTGTGATGTCGATGTAACATATGATCTATATGTTGAAGGAGATTATGCTTATGTGTCTACAAATGATGGAATAGTGATCATTGATCTTCAAAACCCAATTGAGCCACAAAAAATAGGAAACATCGATATTGATGATGGTGCATTTGGGATAGTTGTGAATGATGGGATTGCTTTCATTGCAGGAGATTCCAGTGGTTTCGTAATCGCTGATTTAAATGATCCAAGGAACCCCATAAAGCTCGGACAATATACTAACGGGGGAAATGTCATTGATGTAGCTATAAGTGGTGATTTTGCTTATATTACTGATACTAAAAATGGATTAGAGATATTAAATATTAGTGACTTGTCAAACCCAATAAAAGTAGGGCAATTTAACGCTGTGGGATGGTCTCATATCTATGTTTCAGAGAATATTGCATATTATGGAGATAATAGTGGTCTAAAAGTTTTTAATGTATCTGATCCATCTTTTCCTCAATTGATAAACTACCAATTGAATATGGTAGTTTTTGACATCTATGTGCATGAAGATTTGTTGTTTATAGCAAGTCATCAGTATGGAGTAAGAATCTATAATATCTCAGATCCACGAACTTTGGTGCACTTGGGACAATTCACTGAGGTAGGAGAATCCTATGGGGTTTCAGGAAATGCGACACATCTTTACGTTGCTGACGTTCAAGAGGGAGTTCAACTATTAGATATTAGTGATCCTATTGCCCCTAAAAAAGTTGGAGAATACACAGACACAGCACCACATGATATTTTCTATCGTGGTGAGTGTGTCTATATTGCTGCTATAGAAGGTTTTCTAATTCTTGAATTTAGATCAACTCCCATTACTACAGAGACAAGATCTATTACTGCAGAAACCACTCCCACCACTACAGAGACAAATAATCCGCTTAGTTTTGATATTTATCTATTTTTCTTTGGTATCCTCTCTTTTCTAGCTATAAGTAAGAGAAAAACAAGGAAACGTATGGATGAGTGAAAGTATTATGCTAAAAACCCAGAAAATTGTAATAAGACACTTTGAGATTTTTTACTTGAAGTGTTGTGTTTACTTGCGTTTGCTTGCATGTAGAATTGTAATTCCAATTATTTCTCCTTTCTCATATCGAATAATTAAATCGTCATCTGTTAATTCGCTATCATCCGCATGACTAGGTTTTTTAAAATTCAAATAAAGTACATCTGCTTCTTGATCATAATACGACCAGATCCGTTTGAAGGGAATGTCCAAAATTTGGGGTGTAATTTTTATTATTTCCTCTATGTTTAACGTGGCCATATTTTCTTTCTCCTTAAGTATTTCTCACCTTTACTCGTCATAAACGCAGTAATAATAAAACCATCAGTCTTTGAAACCTCTTTATAGACTACAATTAGATACTTCTTCGCGGTTAATGTTTTTAAAGCAAGTAATTCATTATGGCTTCCTTCTAAAATTACATCCGGCTTTTGGACTGTTTCTAGAACATCATAGTAATATCCTGCGATTTCTGAATGCTCCTCTGTGATATGAAGCCAACGCTCCTCGGGAAACCGAATGGGTACATTATTTTTAGATATTACTCTGTCCATTTTTACTGCTCTTATGAATTTATATTTTCAGTATAATAAAATCTTTCACTATTACTTTATTTGCATTCCTTATGGTAATGATGGCTTGTATATTTGACATATTGAATTTGTCAAAAATCTACTGCGTTAAACTCTCAGAATTTCTTTTTCTTTTATTTGACTGAGGTAACCAAATCAATCCCAACCCTAAGATACCCATGCCAATAGCACTCAAACCAGCAGTCAATAAAGCTCCTATTTCCATTCCAGTATCTTCGATAACAATTCCACCGATAATGATGAAAGGAATAGAAAGAAACAAAACAATGGTTGGGTCTAAGGAGTATACCGCATTTCTAACTCGATCTGGTATTAAGTCCACCCTAAGTCGATTAATCAGTATAAAACCAAGTCCTTCCCATGTGACAAAGAGTGTAAAGACTATTACAAGCCCAATAACCTTCCAGATAATCATATTGTGTTCAGGGGGCACTAAATAGAGATAAATCGCTGCTGCTGTAAAAAAAATTGTATTGGCGCTACCAATACAGATGAAGATCCACCGTTTTGTTCTGTTAATCTGCGTAGAGATTTTTGCCCAAATAATGTTGGAAATGACGCCTGTACCATACATAGTAGCTCTTATCGTTCCTATATAACTATCTTTCCTTCCATATGCTTCATAGATAGGAAATAATAACATACTACCCCAAATGGAATAATTACACGCACCTATAATTGCCCAACCCAAGAAAAAGAGGAATATCCCCTTATCGGTAAATACAAACCGAAGACCATCTCGAAAGACCATTTTATAACTAAGTTTTTGCTCTTGCAAAGCTTCAGATTGAGTTGAATGCATTCGGAGTTGGATCAATAAAATAACTAGAAGAAATAAGAAGATTTGAATTATGAATAACGCTCTTCTGTCCCATATGGTTGCAATAATTCCACCTGCTAAAATAGACATGCCAAATAACGCAAAATTCAATGCCTGCAGCCTTCCCATGAAATCACCGTAGATTTTTCGATCGGGATCTATACTTGTACCAATATTTCTATATTGATTATCATACCATGCTATCAAAGTTCCACTTTCTTGAGAACCTGCGAGAGCTGCAATAATAGCATAGACTAAGAGTACAGAAAAACTGTCAGCAATAACTAAAAAGATATTTGCGATAACATATCCAATGTAAGCACCGGAGAGTACCCATCGATGACCGATTGCATCTCCTAGGGCTCCTGTAGGATAATCAAAAAGTAATTGAACCGCCATCTGGACTGCTAGGAGGATTCCGAGTTGTTCCCAACTTATTGCCTCCAATAAAAAGAGAATGATGAATGTTGCCGGGATTCCATAACTTACTAAAGTAAACGAATTTAAGAAAAAGTAGGAGAGAGAAATTGTCTGTAAACCTACAGGAAGTTCCTTTATTCCAAAACGACGAATAATAAAGCTACGAATCTTGTCTATCTCCTGAAAAAAGAGTTTCAAGGTCGTCCAAATTGTAAGATCTTAAAATTTTTCCCTCCTAGAAACTTTTGATAGAATAAATAAAGGTGCGAAATATTACAGATATTATGAAATAAATGAGAATTCAAACGTCCAAGAAACATCGAATGAGAGAATGGTTGAGGAAAAATGTATCCTGAGAAATTAGATCAAAGAACTCTCAACAGTGAATCAGATTTTTTTACTCTCTTTAAACTATCCAGTAACTGTTATGCAGCAATTGAGAAAAAGGGAGCAAGAACCGGGAGCAATGCTGGGTTTGTTGATCTTGGGGATAAAGTAATTGTCTTTGACACGTTTATGAATATCAATGCAGCGAAAGATCTATTGGAGTGTATTAAAAAAGTAACCAATAAAGATCCATGCTTTGTTGTAAATAGTCACTACCATCTTGATCACTATGGAGGAAATGAGATTTTAAATTCTCCTATTATCGCAACACGTTTTATAAGAGAGAAAATTGTGACAGAAGCCCCTCAAACAGTAAAAAGAATCTTGGACATAGAAGAAAAGGATATTAAAGCTAAAGAAGAAGCCTTAAAAATTGAAACGGATAAGAATAAGATATTAGATATTGAAAATGAACTATTATTTCTGAAAGTAATTCGGGAGAATCCTATTACCGTGACTCCACCGAGTATCTTGATGGAAGATACTTTAACTTTTCATGAACCAGAGATAGAAGCAAAATTAAAGTTAGTTTCAAATGCTCATACTCAGGAAGATCTTTTGTTAATCGTACCAGATGAAAAAATCGTTTTTATGGGAGATCTGGTATTTTCTCGAGAAGATCCCTGGTTAGGGAATGGGGATCCTTTTAATCTAATGAATGTTCTAGATAAAATTCTTGAGCAAGATTTTGAGTATTTCGTTCCTGGTCATGGTCCACTCGCTACTAGAGAAGAATTAAAATTACAGAATCAGTATACTAATGAAATAATTAATCTTGTAAAACTAAAAATGGAAAAGGGGGAAGATATAAAGGAAGTTAAAAAATCAGAACTGTCTGAGGTTTTTCATGATTGGGAAAGCCCTTGTTTCTCTTGGAATATAGAATTTCTATCCAATTACCTCAAAAAGTAAATGGTAGATGTCTAACCAAGATAATTTTGGTATAATTAAATTAGTCTCGGTATAATTAGTATCGTAGTCAATTTTGCTTTCTAAGCTATACCATCTTTTATTAGGCTATAATCATTTCTAAAAGTTCCCTCAAAATGAGGGGTTCAGAATAAAATACTCGGTTTCTTATCAAAATCACACTGTTTTATCTAAAATTTTTATTAGATAAATTCTACTCTTTCTGATTTTGATATGCACATAAATCTAATACCATTATTATATTAAATACTTCTTCTTTACTTGTTGATCGTTCTGAACTCCTTTTCCGTTCTTTTTTATCAACAGGACGAAATCCATATCTATCTTCCCACTTAGTTTTAGCATGCTCTTCATAGGCTTCTATTACAAGAAATCTACATCCACTTAGATTAGAAACTCTTAAAGCTAAATTAATAGCTATCTGAACTAATTCCTTTCCAATCTCTGACTTCTCATAATGGAGATCTCGCCCAATTCTCCCTAAAAAAATTGCAGGGATCTTTTCTTTACTTCTAAACTCATCACTTGTAAAATGGCGACCTTGTATTGAGCCATTATACATGGCTAAATAGCCAACAAGAACCTCACCTGAATAAGCGAGGTGAATCCGCGTTTTACGTTGCTTATGAAGCTTAATACCAAAATTTTCATCTTTTAGGAATTTTTCTACATGTTCATCCTCAATTTGAAATTCAGATACATCTTGATCTGAGAATAGCTCTACTCTATCAATCATATCCTATCCACTTGATCTCCTTGGCTTTTTCTATCGCTTCTTCTATTGTTTTAGCCGCTTTCTTTATAATTGGATCATCTGGATCTGGGCTTAAGAGTCTATTGAAGATTTCTTCACTAATAATTAGCTCTATATCCGGTATACAATATTCTAATACTTGTTCTTCTGAAATCTCCTGTAATTGTACCACAGCATAATCAGTTTTCTTTAACACATCAGTAGGTGCTTGTAAATAAATATTTGGGATGAAGAAAGCAAAATTCAAATCCGATCTACTTTCTAGATTTGACAAATTTGCTTTTTCAAATGTTTGTACTAATGCTTTTATTTGCTCTGGGGTTAAATTTGCAATCTTTTTTTCTAAACTAGATAGAATTGAGGTAGGAGAGTCTATTATCTGCATAAAGTAAGGCATGTATTTGAAGTGTGTATTCTCGAAAGTAAATTCATAGGGAGCTTTTGAATTAGTATCAGTTATTATCTCTTTTCTATTCACATTAAGTGTAGCCAGGTTTTTCAT
>JAEOTF010000023.1 GCA_016840025.1 Candidatus Hodarchaeota archaeon | reverse complement strand
TTCCAGCACTTGTTTGTTCAACTCCCATAAGTGGAGCTACATCTCCCATTACCTTAAGTGGCGATTTAGTCATTGTCCATTGTGAAAATTTAGCAGGTGTCGCCTTATCCCAAATCCTTAATCCAGGTACCCCTGTAGTGTATGCACCAAGAACTAACACAATGGATATGAGAACAGGGAATGCTATGTGGGGCTCAATTGAATTTGGAATATTGTCTGCAGCTGGTGTTCAACTAGGCCACTATTGTGATCTTCCCGTTGACACTTATAGTTTAGGGACCGACTCAAAAGCTCTTGATGAACAAGCTGCGGTGGAAAGATCATTGAACTTAGTCCTCCCAACTTTGGCGGGTGTTAATTTATTAACCGGAGCAGGTTTCATTGAGACGATACGGACTGCTAGCTTCCCTCAGATAATTATTGATAATGAGATTTTAGGAATGGTATATAAGATCAAAAAAGGCATACAAGTTAATGATGAGACTTTAGCTTCTGAATTAATCAATAAAGTAGGGCCCGGAGGAAGCTACTTAGCAGAAAAACATACTAGAACAAATCTTTTACAGGAACATTTTATTCCAGAAATTTTTGATAAAAATGTAAGACAGACTTGGGAACAAAAGGGATCAAAAGATATAGTGATGTCTGCAAAAGAAAAAGCTGAAAAGATTTTAAAAGAGCATTATCCCACACCTTTGGATAAAGAGATTCAAAGAGAGATAGATGCAATTATGATAAAAGCTAAAAAACAGTTGTATGAGGGGAGGTGACAATATATGAGTGAAACGTTACATGAGATTTATGGTGCGGTTATTAATTTTGAACGGGATCGGGTCATAAAATTAGTAAATATGGCAATCAGTGAAAAAATTGATCCTATGGACATATTTGATCAATTAAATTCCGCTGTTAGGACTATTGGAGATAAATTTGGAAAAGGAGAACTGTTTTTGACCGACCTTGTAGCAAGCGCTGATGCTATGAAAGCAGGAGTTGAGATTATAGAACCTTTGATACTTGAAAGTAAAAAAGAAACCAAGAGCTTAGGAAAGGTTGCTCTAGCAACAGCAGAAGGGGATATACATGATATAGGAAAAAATATCGTCATCACAATGCTTCGGGCTGCCGGATTTAATGTCTTGGACTGGGGGGTAGATACTCCTATTGACAAAATTGTGGAATCATTTAGGAAGGAGAAACCTCAAATTATCGGTATTTCAGCACTCTTGACATCAACGATCTACGCTCAAGAAAAATTGATTAAAAAATTCCGCGATGAAGGAATAAGGGATGACGTTAAAATTATTGTTGGCGGTGCACCAGTGACAAAGGAATGGGCGGAAGAAATAGGCGCTGATGGATATGCTCCAGATGGATTCTCAGCAGTGAATCTAGTTAAACAACTTCTTAATAGTAAATAAGAATGAAAGTTACCCTACGTATTAAGACAATGGAGGGTTTTGTGAGATAATCATTACAGTGCCATATGGATCAAAAAATCTCAAATGTGAGATACCTCAATCGAATATTCTTGGAATATATGAAGCCAAAAATATACCAAATATTGATGAGCCCCACCAAATTCGACACGCTATCACAAACCCGATTGGGCACCCCCCATTAAGAAGGATGGTACAACCACACCAGAAAGTTCTAATTATTTCAGATGATATAACTAGAAAAACACCAGTTAACAAAATATTACCTTTTATACTTGAAGAATTAAACTTAGCGGGGATATCTGATGACCATATTGAAATTATAGTTGCTCTAGGAACTCATCCCCCAATGACTGATCAAGATAACAAAGAGAAATTTGGGGAAGAAATAACTGAACGTATAAGAATTATTAATCATGATTCACATGATGACAGTTCACTCAATTTTATAGGAAAGACAAAGACAGGGATTCCTGTGTGGATCAATAAGAGACTAAACATGGATTTTAAAATAGGTTTAGCGAGTATTTTTCCGCACAGAGTCTCAGGTTTTAGTGGAGGATCAAAGATTATTATGCCAGGGGTCTCTAGCAATAAAACCGTGGGCATTACTCATTTGAATTCAGCAAAATTTAGTTGTCAAGAAATACTGGGGGTTATAGAGAATCCCATTAGAAGCGATATGGATGATGTCGCCGATAAGGTTCATTTGAATACTATCTTTAACACCATCTTAGATAAAAAAGGAGAAATCATAAAGGCTGTTATGGGAGATCCGAAGAAAGCATTCAGGACAGGAGCAGAATTCTCACGTCAAATTGCAGAAACTGAAATTTCTTATTCTTCAGACATCGTCATTACAGACTCGCATCCTTACGATTTAGATTTTTGGTCGTCTGGAGAGAAAGGATTAACTGCAGGAGAACTTGCAGTGAAAAAGGGAGGGACCATTATTTTTAGCCATCCCTGTTATAGAGGTCTTAGGGCCGGTTCTGCTGAAAAAGAATTTTTAGAATTATTACAGCTTAATTCTCAAGAAATCATAAATAAATCGAATCAAGAAGAGCAAATAGAAGATCTTGTAGCAGCCGCTACCGCAATCATGATTAACCAAGTTAAAGAAAAAGCTAATGTTATTATGATTTCTGACGGACTATCGGAAGAGATAACATCTACAATAGGGTTTACACTAGCTAAATCTCTCCAAGAAGCGGTAAATGAAGCATTCAAGATTCAAGGTACCAAAGCAAAAGTATGTGTATTGAAACATGGATCAGAACTTGTACCGAAAATTATCACTAAATAATTTAGAAATATGGTTCGGCCTTCAATCGTGAGAATAGGCATCTAGTAACAATAGAATGTTCTGACATATTTTAACATATTCAAATTAGACCTCGGACTAGTAATTCTAGGATCTGCGCGTGAGATTTCCTAGGAATATAGGGTATACAGTGATAGACTACTAAGCGAT
>JAEOTF010000152.1 GCA_016840025.1 Candidatus Hodarchaeota archaeon | reverse complement strand
AAGCTTATCTTGTAAAGAATTACATATATCGTCATTGAACTATTTTTGGGTGATTAATCAAGGTATTTCCAAAAAATAAATTCATTTATAATTTCTGATTATTTATTTCCATGTAACGTAGATATTGATGGAAAAAATCTACAAATTTCTAAGTGAACTGAATTATTTATACAGTTTTGTTCTATTGTCTTAATTTCACTTACGATAGCGCTATCAGGAAATAAAATAGGTGTAATCTTTGGCTTTAGGAATACACAATAAATTTATTATGCAAAAATGAAGTAATGTAAATCAGATGGGATTCATTTGAGATATCACCAATTATTGAGAGATATACTAATTTTATTTATCTTAATTGGTTTTATTCATCTATATGAAGTCCCTAGAGCTATCTCTTCACAATCTAATGTTGTTAAAGGTACAGCTTCATGTTCATCATCAGATTACATTTCCCATGATCCTATCAAGGTTTCTTCTGATACTGAGTTAGCATCAATAGCTGTGCGTGGTAATGGTTCCCAAATTGATCCATACATTTTGGAAGGGTGGAGTATCACCACATCAGGTGTTCACGGGATTTATATTCATCACACTACCAAATATTTTATCGTTCAAAATTGTTGGCTTGAGATAGCCCGTGTCGAGGATTTTTATGGGATTTATATTAGAAATATAGCAGATGGAACAGCATTATTATTTAACAACATCTGCAAAAATAGTGATATCGGTATTAAAGCAGAGAGGGCTACAGATTCGATCATAGCTAATAATAGCTGTTTTTATAACAATCAGGGTCTTCATCTTGATCGCTCGGGGGATTCATTAGTTGCGAATAATACTATTAGAGATAATTTTGGAAGTGGGATTTCTCTTCAGTCCTCTGAGAATACAACACTCCTCAATAATGTCTGTCATCACAATATAGATGCCGGAATTGAACTATATAGTTCTGAATCATCAACCATCATCAATAACACTTTCTTTGGAGATGGACTTTTTGTATCTGAGGAAGCAGATCTCATTACTTCCTATCAGTCGTACAATATTATAGATAACCGAGTTAACAATCGTCCGTTAGGTTGGTTCACAAATCTCTATAACCTCACCCTTCCGTCTTCCTATGGACAACTTTTCCTAATTAACTGCTCAAATGTCACTGTAACGAATCTAAATTGCTCTAACACTTATTCTGGGATCATTATATACTATAGTTATAATTGCCGAGTTCTCAAGAGTATATTCACTGAAAATCGCTATTATGGCATTCACGTAATAAACTCGGAGCACACAACTATTGTTAATAATTCCTTCCATAGGAATCGTGTAGGTGTTTATTTTACGCGTTCGGGTTCATGCCTGATAGTTAACAACACTTTTCTGGAAGATGGGCTTATGATTGTGGAAGGTGATTTGGGAAGTTACCTTTCCTATACAGTAGTGAACAACTGGATGAACGGATTACTTTTAGGTTATCTAACAAATCTCTATAACCTTACACTCACCTACTCCTATGGTCAACTCTTTTTAATAAATTGTACAAGAGTTGTAGTACAAAATCAGAATTGTTCTTATGCTTACACAGGGATTACCCTACTTTATTCTAATTTCTGTCAATTACTTAATAATACCTGTCACTATAACTTAATGTCGGGTATCTATCTTCAGGAGTCCGAATTTTCAATAATTACGAATAATACTTGTTCATTTAATACTAGAGGTATTAATCTCAGTCAGTCAGGATATGCGACGATTTCTAACAATATTTGCACTCATAATTTCTACCACGGAATCTCTCTTTTTCTTTCTAAGAGTTCAACAATCTTCCATAACACTTGTAACAATTCCACCAATCTTCTCGGAAGCGGCATCTTTCTTTCGGGGTCGGAATACTCTGTTGTCGCAGATAATGCATGCTTTCATAATAATTGTAGTAGTATTTTGATTAAATATAGTGAATACTCAACAATTTCCGGTAATATTTGTCATATGAATGAATTTGGCATCAACATTATGTCAAGCTTCATTACAGCCATAAACAATACTTGTAAATCCAATAAGTTCGGCATTTATCTTGATCCTTTCTCCACTTACTGCTTAATAAATAATAATACATTAATTGAAAGCCAGAATTATGGAATAGGGTTAGGTTTTTCTCCCATATATTGGGTAGGGAGCGAAAACAATACAATTAACTACAATAGATTTCTTTACAATTACAATGGAGCTATTCAAGCCTGTGATAATGGCTCCTTAAATCAATGGATTAACAATTACTGGTCCGACTATTCAGGTTCTGGAGCGTATATAATCGATGGTACTGCGGGAGCAAAGGATCTTAATCCAATAGATGAACATGGCAGTCTTATTCCACAAGTGCCTGAAACAACCTCAGAAATATCCACTACAGATTTCACTACCTCATCAACTGGAAAATCCCAAAGTGATCGAATTAATCTACCTTATTTCATATTTTTCTTGATAACTATAGGCATTTTTGGGCATTATAGACGTAAGTAAAAACTAAAAGGATTAATGCGATAATGTATTTCGATAAGTTTATGGGAATTTGTATGTCCCCATAGAATGAAATAAGGAGTTGATCTTCTGTGACAACAGTAGCTTTAGATAAAGAGCTAGCAGAAGAACTTGTTGATATGAAACTTAGTTATCTGCAAAGTGAGATTCAAAAGATACTAAAGAGTTGGAATTATCAATCTGCAGCTCAATTCTTAAAATGTGCGAAAGATGGGACAATTGAAGAAGCTGAAGATGACGCGATAACTTTACGACATTTACTTGATCAGCGGGAGAATTTAATTAAATTGAAAGAAAAATGGAGTTAAAATTCGAACTTAGCATAGATAAACTACAGAATATGAGAATTCAATCATTTGCTGGTTTAGGTTTTGAGAGAGATTCAGCAGGATTTTCGAAGATTTTCCGCAAATATTCTGATTCGTGTCTCATAATCTCGTGTAACTCATACACAGTTCCAAAAGATCCTTGATCGGGAAGTTCAGTACTTAATCGTTCGAGTGTTCTCTGAAGTCCTTCCGAGAATTCTGATCTAAGATCATCAAAGACGAGATCTTGTTCCAAAAGCCTGTCATTGTCAGATTCTTGATAAACATTCGACCCGAAGGTTCCTAATTCCACAAATGTGTCGATTTGACCCTGAATAATTCTTGAAATTGAATCTGTGGTAATTTGTACAATTCGAGAGAGAACGACAATATCATTCATAGTAAGTGATTCATTCGAAGGTGAGTGAACCCATCCTCCAAATCCCATCCTTGTGTCAAGTTGAAGACAAACAATTGCTTTATCATAAGGAGGTCTTCTTCGAATTACATAGACTTTGCCATTTAATAGACTAATTTCAAAGAAGTAGTATTTCTTCACAATCACCGCTATTTTTCCATTCTCTACAAATGGTATCCCCATTGATTCACAAATTCGACGTACGGCGTCAGGATTATCACACCGAGTTCCATATTCTGCTCCAGTAGTGTTGGGAGTGGTGGGAGCTATATTTTGACCAAATTCTTCTTCGAACGACACTATTTTTCACTGATCTGTCTGATAAATCTCTATTACGGATTACTATAGTTTTTAGAGAAAACCCTTACTCAGAAAACTAGTTAGAATCAAATAGAATCAAAGGTGTCTAAAAATATTTTCCTATTGAAGGAGAGGAATAGGTCATTTATACAACAATTATTATATTTTAGTCCTTGATTTTTATTATTAGCCCTTCAATCATTTTTACAGGGATTGAATCAGTGATTTTGTATTCTTTTGGTTCTTTATAGGACATGTCTTGTGTTAATAAATAAACTAATACCTTTTCTTCATGAGGATCAACAATCCAATATTCATTTACCTTACTTTTCTCATAAAGTTCTTTTTTCTCAACATAATCCTGTTTTTTATTTGATGATACTATTTCTATGATAAAATCTGGTATTCCTTTGATATTTTTAGTTTTAATGATTTTTTTCTTCTCATCCAAGATAAAAACGATATCTGGAATTGTTAAATCCTCTTCCGTTAATATAACATCAACTGGTGCTGGAAAAACTTTACCAATAGGGTGTTCCTTAAGGAATGCCTTAAGTTGATAATGTATTTCTGATGAAATTTCCTGATGTTCAATCGTTGGCGATGGCACAAGAAATAATTCTCCATTTATAAGTTCTATAAGCGGTCCTTCAGGCCATTCGTGAAATTTCTGAATATCACTGACTGTGAAGTATATTTTGCCATTTTCAGGGCGGATTCTGATTTTTACGTTTTGTAAGGGAAGTGTTGTCATAATTCATCAATTAATAAATTCCTATAGTGATTCTAAGTTTTTCTCCCTCTTAAACCTTATTAAAGTTTAATTTCGCTTATATTCTTGTAATTTATTCTAATTGGGATCGGAATCAAAGCATATCGCTTAAAAAAAAATGAGATAATAAATTACTCAAAATATATTATACTACTACTACATTATTTCAGATATTCGTATACTAAACAATCGTTTGAGAAAATTAATTGGCATTCCCCCTGACTCTAAAATTGTGTTATGGAAGAACTGGTCTGTATACTTTTCCCCCATTTTCTCTTTGAGTTCTTTTTGAAATTCTAATAACAAATGTTTCCCAAGATAATAAGTGAATTGATAACCAGGCATCGAGGTATACCGTCTGACTTCTGCATAGGCTGGTTTTTCTTCCATTCCTGTATGCTCTCTCATGAACTTTTTAGCTTCTTCAACGCTCATTTGCCCCGTATGCATCTTGATGTCCACAATGATCCTGCAAGCTCTCCAAATTTGATCAATCAATTGCATGAAGATTTCTTCCTTTCCTAGAAATCCTTTTTCTGCCATCAACTGCTCACAATAATGAGCCCATCCTTCCACTGTTTCATTACCATAAACAATACTTCTGATTAGGTTAGGTTGGAGATTGGCTGAAGAAATCTGGAGATGATGACCTGGATAAGCTTCATGGACTGCAACATTTTTTAATGAGGCATAACAATGCTCTTTCATCATTTCATCACGTCCCTCGGGTGGAGTAACTATGTATATTCCATCTTGTTTTTTAGCGAATTTTTCAGCGGGCATATACGCAGCAAACGGAAGCACCGGAATGAGGAAGGACGGAGTTGGAAGCACTTTGAGTGTTTCTCCCTCAAGTAAATCCATTAGGTTATTCTCACGTATGAATTCACGTGCAGCGTCTGTTAGTTCACTTACATGTTCGAGAACCATTTCAAAGGTTGGAGGATGATTACTCTTCAAAATACCCCTAACTTCGTCTACTGTTTTTCCAGGGTATAATTCCTGAGCTAGTTTTCCTAATTGGTTTTTCGTATCAACTAATGTTTGTTCACCTATTGCCAAAATTTCTTCCATAGTCTTTTCGATCTTTCTCGCATCCACTAATCTACCATATTTCTGAGCTCCTATAGGCCACTCATGATAAGCTCTTGAAAGAACATTTTCGGTTATCCAATTTGCATAATCCCGAAAAGCTTCACTTGTTACTTTAACTGCTCCTTCCAGCTCTTTGTATAGATTAGAGGATAATTCAGCTTTCAGAGTTTGTAAGATAAGTTGGAGGAAACCAATGGTACGTGGTGCTTCATCTATAGCCATCTCTGTCCATAATTTTACAGGATAGAGCCATCTTGATTTAGTTTCCTCAAGAAATTTGGGAGTTGCATTTAAACGGCTAATAATTGCTTTTACTCTTGTTTCCAAAGGAGCAAAATCCCTTGAATAAAGATAGTAAATGGCAGATCCTATATTACTGATTGCTCCGGAAGCTGCATCTGTACCACTTCTCCAAATTGCGAGTTCAGTCATATCAAAAAGTTGTCTGTCAAGATAATGTTGCACTAGGTCATAATCGAGTTTTCCTTCCTCAGTAAGTGCATCATAGTTGATTTCTCTTTTGAGATGCTTCTTTTCTTCTATTAACCATGCGATTTCTTCTTCTTGTGCTTCAAGGGAACCGTTTGGCAGTAACTGGTCATACTTCTCATGTTTATAGCCTAAATAAGTTGCTGCAATTGGGTTTCGCTCCATAGCGGACTCAAATTGTCTTTCAAAGAATTTTCTTAATTTCTCATCTGCATTCATTTATCTCAATCCTGTCAATCCTATTATTCCTTGATTTCTGACATTTTAATAGTAAACAATCGTTTAAGAAAGTGAATCGGCATTCCACCTGACTCTAAGAACGTATTATGGAAAAATTGATCTGTAAATTTCTGTCCTAGTCTCTTTTTAACATGATCTCGAACTTCTAGTAATAACAACTTTCCCAATAAGTAACTAAGAGGGTATCCTGGTCCAGCAGTATACCAGCGTAATTCTCCAACTACTGCATTTTTATCCATTCCGATTTCTTGTATCATAAATTCTTTTGCTTCATCGAATGTCATTTGCCCAGTATGGATCTTAATGTCTACAATTATCCGAACAGCTCTCCACAATTGATCAACAAGTTGGCTAAAGACTTCTTTTTTTCCTAAAAATCCTTTTTCCGCCATTAACTGCTCACAATAATGAGCCCATCCTTCCACTGATTCATCCCCCTGACTAAAACTTCTAATAAGATTAGGTTGTAGGTTTGCAGCGGTTAATTGCAGATGATGACCCGGATAACCTTCATGAACTGCAGTATTCTTGCATGCAGCATAAGAATGCTCCTTCAACATTTCTTTCCGTTCTTCAGTCGGTGTAACAAGATAATGACCCGTTTGTTCCTTTGCAAATTTTTCAGGCGACATGTATGCAGCAAATGGGATAACAGGCACTAGGAATGAAGGTGTTGGGACAACTTTAAGATCTTCTCCCTTGGGCACATCCATTATGTTCTGTTTTTGAATGAATGTTCTAGTGGTGTTGGCTAATTCCCTCACATGTTCGAGGACCATCTCAAATGTAGGAGGATGGTCATTTTTGATGATTTCTCTTACTTCTTCTACTGTTTTATCAGGATAAAGTTCCTTGGCTAGGTCCTTAAGCTGATTTTTTGTGTCTAATAATGCTTTCTCACCAATTTCTAATATCTCTTCTGGTGTTTTACCTAATTTTCTTAATAAAATTAACCTGGAAAACTTTTGAGTTCCAATAGACCAAGGAAATTTGGCTCTAGGTACAACATCCTCTTTAATCCATTTAGCATAGTTTTGAAATGATTCACTTGCTACGTTTACTGCTGTTTCAAGTTCTTGATACAGGGCATCAGAAAGTTTGGGTTGAAGTGTTTGTAGGATAAGTTGAAGGAACCCCACAGTTCGCGGAGCTTCATCAATTGCCAAATCTGTCCATAATTTTACAGGAAATTGCCATGTTGTTTTGGTTTCTTCTAAAAATTGAGGCGTAGCCTTCAAACGACCAATAATTGATTTCACGCGAGTTTCCAATGGTGCAAATTCTCTCACATATAAGAGATAAATTGCTCCCCCTATAACACTAATTGGTCCAGCTGCATTTTCGGTCCCGCTTCTCCAAGTAGCAATTTCATTCATGTTATAAAGTTCTAATTCTAGAATATGTTTTATTAAGTCATAATCTAGCTTTCCCTCCTTCGAAAGGGCATTATAGTCGATTTTTTCCTCTAATTTCATTTTTGCGTCCATGATGTCTACTATTGTTTTTTCTCTAGCCTTATTGGAACCATCTGGTAATAAAGGATCATATTTCTCGTGTTTATAGCCAAGCCACGTAGCTGCTATAGGGTTCCGATCCATTTCCTTTTCAAATTGTCTTTTATAGAGTTTTTGTAATTTCTCATCTTCATTCAATTCATGAACCTCCGTATAGGTAGAGTTTCCACTTTACAAGATTGCTCTTTTCATGGATAATTTTATGTTTTATGTTGAAACTATCGGACGATTTCTTGTTCTTAGTTTTCATTAATTGAAATATCTGAAAATTATTTCTACTATTTTGTAGATTTAATCTTCTTTGGTCTCATCCCGAAGAGAAATCGTGTCAAGTTAGTTTGTCTAATAAGAAAATGGTATGTCAAGAGAGTTATTGCCGATGAAGTAGTAAAAATGATAAAAAATTTTTCAATCATCCCCATTTTCCATTGTACTATATAAAAACCCAAGGTAACAATAACAGTTTGGTGTAGAATATAGATAGGGTAAGTAGCTTCGTTGATATAATTAAGGGAAGTGTGATAAAAATTCAAGAACCGTCTTCCTAGATATAGGATTGCAATTACAGAAATCCAATTGTTAAATCCCCGAAGTGTTTGATACAACACATATTCTTTCGAATAGGCATCATCAGGAGTTTTGTCAAACCAACTAATTGATAAAATTAATATCATAGAGCTAATTCCCAAGACTAATGCAGTTTTTCCATTTTTATGAATTAATTGCTCAAATTCCATATCAGAAAAGATAAGATAGCCATAGATGAAAAAAATAAGATAGACCAGAAAATTAATCCAATAAGATTTAGGAAAAATATCCAGGATCTCCAATGGGGTAAGAAGAGGATGAGATGAGGAAAAGTCTTCAATAAAATCTTGTCCAGGACTCCAAATAAGCCCAATTGCTATTCTAATGATAACAATTGGGATAAAAAGCAAAAAAATAATTCCTCTTCGGTTACACAAATCTCTTAGTTTTATGATAAAAAAAGTCCCTCTCTCCTTTCTTAAGAAAAGGAAGATTGGAAGCATAAGTAATGAAAAAATAAACAAGTCGAATATAAAATACAAATGATGGACACCAAAGTTACCATCAGGGTAAATACCTTCGAATAAATGCGGATAGAACTCTATATAAGATCCCTGGAAGTCTGAATCCTGAGTACGCTCGAAAAAGACCATAGGTGGTGCAATAACCAAAATCCCGAAGATTAAAGGAATCAAAAGCCGCTTAATTCTTTCACGAATATACATCTCCCTTGTTCGATAGCTTAATGCGAACCAAGTTGCGGCCCCAGCGATGAACAAAAAAAGTTGAATATACCATTGAGTCACAAAAATGTAATACTCTCCAAATAATTCCACTGTTTGATTGTTTTTAATGTAATATCCCCAAGGATAGAAAATCATTATTGTATGGGAGAGTAGTAAAACAACTATCAGTAGTGCGCGCAACCAGTCTAAATAATAATGTCGTTCAGACTTTTGTCCACCTTCAACCAATTTAACACCTGTTTTAGTCTTTAGGTTTTTCTTTTGTATTTTTTCAGTTTTCTAAATATATTTACCCCACCTAGAAGACATAGACTGCTAAGGAAGGGAAATGACGCATCTCCTGACGAACTTGACTCACTTGAAGCGGATTTTGAAGAAGTGGTTGTTGAACTTGATTCACTCGTTGTAGCTATAGAAGAAGGTGTAGTGGAACTTGTTTCACTTGAAGATGTTGTAGGTACTGTTGTAGTAGAGAGTGGAGCAGTTTGATTCGAGAAAAAGAATTCCAACATGTTATCAAGTGTATGGCGCCATGATCCCCAAGAATGCCCCTCAAATAGATAAATAACCTCTACTGGCCACCCTTTTGTGATACAATTTGCGACCATTGTTTGGGTATCAGTATTTATATCGCCTTCATATGTCCCCGCTGAGAACCACAGTTTAAAATTTAATGATGCTGATGCATTCGCATACTTTTCCATAATTTTGTAATCAGATCCAACCCAGAATGCTCCTGAATGGCTACCGATTAGCTTAAATTTATCGGGTCGTTCTAATGCAACATATGCAGAGACAAGTCCTCCCATAGAATCCCCCAAATGTAAACGAGCATAAGCAGAATCTTTAGTAGCATATGTTTGATCTATATATTCAACAAGACCATCCAAATAAGTTATATACTCAGGATTGCAATTGTACCAATTTATTCGATTATTGACTCCGTCTTTTGGATCGATAAAGACTACAATAACCGGATTGATCCTATTATCCGCGATTAGATTATCTAGGATGTTTATTGCTGATGCATAGTTAATATACTCCGAACCATCACTGGTATAAACCGTAGGGTAGCTACCATTGGGATCATAGTTTGGGGGAAGATATACTTGGACTTTGGGATTTGTCCATGGTGAAATAAGTGTAGTTAAATTTCCGTGAGGTATTTCTTCTCTGTATTCAATCTCTGTTGGTTGCGTGAAATGTGGCATCGCTAGCTCAGAATTGGGACCAAAGCCCCCAGATACTTGATTTGAATTTAATGGATCCAAGACCCAATTACTTCCATCTAATATGTATTTATAATCCAATCTAGCAGTAGGATCAAAAGCTATTTCCTTATAAAAGAAATTCTCACTTTCTGATAGGCGAGACATAGAGATTCCGCTCATCGTCCATCCTGTAAAATCACCAGTAACGATACATGATCCAACTGTACCTGATTCTTGATAATATATGAATACAACATGTGTATCATTTTGAATTGCAGGAAATCCACCCCCTGACGTCTTTTGCCAATCTAGATAAGCTTGAAGAATATTAGGTCTTTCAGTGCTATTAGCTGCTTGGTATTGGTCATAAAAATCATGAAAATTAACAAAGTTATAAGAAGCATTACCTTTTTTCATATCATTACTCATCCAACTACAAGTAGATATCAATATAGTAAGAAGAATTAGCCCATATAGTGGTTT
>JAEOTF010000151.1 GCA_016840025.1 Candidatus Hodarchaeota archaeon | reverse complement strand
CGGGAAAAGCGATACATTTCAATTCTTCTTCGTTAAAGGTGAAAGAATATTCTTTTTCAAAAGTTATAGTTCTCAAACTATCCTTAGAAAAAGATTCGCTACAATTTTTATGTCCGGTTATTGTGACGTCTTTACCAAAAGAATTATTCGCACCAACATGGTCAAAATGTGCATGGGAATTAATTATATATTTAACTTCACCTGAATTTAAATGATTTACCACATCCACTAAATCATGAGCAGCTTCTTCAAAACCGGTATCAAAAAGACTGATTCCATCTGACCCTGCAAATGCTACTATATTGGCTGACCACTTTATAGTCTCCTTGAGTAAATATATTTTATCTGTAAGTTTTTTAGCTTCTACGTTTTTATTTGAATAGATTGGCTGCGAGATTGAACTGTCAATTTGACATAAAAAGATAAAAACTATCAATAAAGCTATTATGTTTTTCATTCATCTATCTCCTTTTTTTGATAATTCATAATTTTTGACAGCGATTTCTTCAACTAATGAGTCAAAGAACGAAATCACAAAAAAATGTGATTTTATTTTAATGGGATACTATTTTCTCTTTGCTTTAAAAGATCAATATATGTTGGGCGTCATGCTTGCCTATATTTTTTCCTGCTGCAGTTTGGATGTAAAATCTTTGTACCGTCACAAAGCGAGACGTGGAGCTCATGGCCCAATCCGAACTAGAGTCAGCACTAAGCCGCCTTCTTCGGCCGCCCAAGGAGCTTGTACTCCATCAAATGAGTACTCGTCAATCATTGTCAACTGAAGATTCTCATCCGTTAGGTGGAACTCCCACACGAACCTCCCACCCATAAACTCGGGTACACGTGCGATGATCGGGTGCGTAGTTAGCGTAGATTTGTTGATCTCATATAAGCCCGAATTCAAGACGATTGCATTGTAGCGAGCTAGCTTCTCTGCATCAGTGGGATTCCATCTTTCCTCAAAAGCCCTTTTTGACTCTGTACCCGGCATCCACACCATGCTGTAGTATTTGTCCGTAAACAAGAACAAGCTTGGTTGTGGATTATCAATTGTTGGCCTACTGCCGTTTTTCTTCGCAATCGACTGTATCTGCCATGCACCTTCAATGTGTAGTGGATTTCGTCTCGTAGATTGTTCGCAATCTATACTGATGACACCAATAATAACAGTTAAAATTAACCGTGAACTCATGCATTTCCCCAACAAAATTTAAGTGTTCCTGATCATTCTTGACACCTAACGAGACTGTCGAAAAACCCTAATTACTGAAATATAGAAAAATAGTGACCTTCAAATTTAGTTTGTAAGCGATGATCTCGAATAATAGCATTGTTTTTGTAAAATTGATTTATCAATTTGACTTTCTCGACAGTCTTAACGACCGGCATGAAGTGTTGACTTAAGATGCTGGTAATTTGTGTGTTATTCTGTTTCACGCAACACTTCTATGGCTTGTTTCGTTATGTGCCTTACTAGTGATTTACTTTTATTGCACCAGCAGGCCAATTACCAGACAGAAAAATATCTAATGCTTTATAAAATGATTCTTGTTTTTCCAACCATGGTAAATGACCAGCATCATTGATTATTAATATCTTTCCTTGAGGTAAATACTTCGTCCATTCATACGCTGATTTAATTGGAATTGCATCAAAACTTCCATGAATTGTTAAAACTGGAACCTCTACTTTTGATAGTTTAGAACGAAAATCCCAATCACCTAAAGATTCAATAATATTGGGCAATACAAACTTCCATACTTTGTCAGGTCTTTCATTTTCTAATGTGTAAAAATCTTCACGGAATTTACCTTCAACTACTTTTCCATAAAATAACGGTTTATGTGCTATTCTATAATACTGTTTTATAAATTCCTTTGTATTATCAGTGTCTTGATATTTTTCATATATGTTTTCGATTACCTTTTTATCATTCTCGTCCAATCTTGATGTGTTTGTTTTTATGAATTGCTCCCAATAAGGTTCTTTCCGGGGTGGGATCGGACATATCTGTATTACCCGATTAACATGTTGAGGATACTTGGTAGTATATAATGATACGACAACTCCTGAATAACTCCAACCAACTAATGAAACCTTCTTATGCTTGAAATGATTTCTGATAGCTTCTAAATCCGATATCTCATGTTTAATACCATGTTTTTCTTTGATTTTAAGCTTATCAGAACGTCCACGTCCTCTTTGATCATAAAAAACGATTGTTCTCTTGTCGTTTGCCAGAAGCCTGAATTCTTCTGATAAATACATACCTGCAGGAATAATGACAACTTTGGATCCAGTACCTATCTTATTGTAATAGAGATTTACATCGTCTTTAGTCTTAACATAGCCATCTTCAATCTTCAAAGAATGTTGGCTAAAACTGTGACTAAAAAACGCAAGAAGTATAAAAAGTAAAATTATTCTTTTAATTTCTCTTATTCCTATCACTTTAAGCCCATAATAGCTGGATATCAGGGGAACCAAACGAAGTAGCGAATAATTAGAAATCGCATTTTCAATTGATTAATTATTCCACTAGCGACTCTTCTGATGGGACAGAAAAATGAGATTGTACAATAACCCAGTTGCCATT
>JAEOTF010000150.1 GCA_016840025.1 Candidatus Hodarchaeota archaeon | reverse complement strand
GCTTTTTTCATTCCAGTAATTACATTTCCTTCAGCACCATGTACATCAATTTTCACAATATCTGGATAAATCCTACTTTTCTCAGCCAAATCATCAAATGGTATCGATTCAACGTAATCATTCTGGTCGTATGATATGTTCTCTATGTTTTTCATTTTAGCGCGTGCGCTGACGCCCAGAAGTGCTCGTGCGCGCTTGGACCATTCGGATGATTCTAGTGTGACTATTCCTTTTCTATCTGATAACGCGAACTGGTGCAAGGTTACATTTTGAAGTTTGTTCAGTTCCACATTTGTTGATAAAACTTTAAAAAATTCATTGTTCGGTTCAAAGGAATAGACTTTGCTTGATGGACCACCTAATTTTGACATAATGATGGTATAGTATCCATAGTGTGCTCCTACATCGAGGAATGTTGGCGAATCATAATTGTCTTTGATTTTTTTCATATGCATAATAACAGAGTGTTCATAATAAGGACCTCCGAGAAACTTGATAAAATATGGACTACACCCATAGAATGGATCATAAAATGAAAATTCTTCTCCATTGATATTGCCTCGAAAAATATCTCCATAAATTGTACACCACATTTTGTGAAAAGTTCGATTTAGTAAAGGATTTCTTAGAATTCGACCTGCTTTCGTTTTGCTAGTAATCTCTCTAATTATTCTCTTTAAAGGGGCAGTAGCCTTTGGATATGTCATGCAATCAAACCTTGGAGGCTCATAACAAAATTTACAGAAATTAGAGCCCGTTATTATTCTTTTATTTTACTGCTAGAATACCGACCCAATTATACCACTTGAAAAAAACCTCAATATCTTGAAAGCCAGCTCTACGAATAAGTTTCATGTTTGCTCCAACCGAGTACGGAACTAACGTCCCTCTTAGGCTGCGGTCCTTAGCATAAATCTCTTCTTCCACGAGGTTATTCTGAAGCTTCATATCATGATGAAGTTCAATCCACATTTGATTGAATCTAGGTGTGTTACCCAAAGTTTTTTCTACAAGAATTAGAGCTCCACCTTTATGAAGACCATTATAGATCTCTTCTAACAATCTTGGCCTAGAATCAGGTTTCAAGAATTGTAGTGTTAGTATACTTAAGACGAGACTTGCGTTTTCTATAAAGAAAGGCTTGTTCAAGTCTGAGGCTAAGAATTGCACATTCGGCACTTCAATTAATTTTTTCTTTGCTTTCTCAATCATTTCCTCTGAGATATCAACTGCGATGAATCTAAGATCTTTATCCACATGTCTACCATGAATTCTTTGAATAGCTTCTCCTGTAGATGTTCCTAGATCGTAGACAATACTTGAATTACTAAGAAACCAATCAGATAACTCGACAATCATGCGGTGGATCTCGTCATAGTATGGTACGCTTCTACGAATATGATCTTCAAATATGTTTGCCACCTTCGAATCGAAACGCCACTGTCTGCCATAAACTCCGTTTTTCTCTTCAATTCGGAACGAGGCTGAAGCTATTTCAAATGCCTCCTAGTTGCATCTTATCACTTCATGTAATGTTTATTACCCTTAATTAATGCTCATCATATTGGAAAAATGGAATTTAATATGGTTTGTTGATCTAAACATCTTAGCAGAATCATTTGTTTTAAGTCAATTTTATTATTTAGCGGCGCTATGGTTTTCTGTATTCGTCAGGAGTTCCCTTCATAAAATAAACGCCATGGATTCCTAGCATTTGATTGTTTCTCCACCAACTTGCTGCGCACCTGCTATGCAATCTACTAACATACATTAAATATTATTTTCTCCGACATCCTTATGCAGATGATGAATTATAGTTGGTAAGCGATGACACTACCATTTAGTACACGCCCTATAAAATCACGAGCTCTTATCCCTTTATTATCGATGCTGGAGTCAGTTACTAAAAATTTGGTCTACACCGAGGCCAGTGGGCGCCTTACCACTGGACTCCGGCGCCGTGGAGGCTTCGGTTTTATCCCAAAATGGACTCTGCCTCCAGAACACCAACTCCTGAATGCTCTCCTCTTGGAAGGAAAGACGGTTTATGATTTAGGAGGTTTCCACGGCATGATAGCCATATTTTTTGCCAGAAAAGTTGGAGATGGTGGCAAGGTTATTACCTTCGAGCCAAACCCCATAAATTTCCGAGCAATTCTCGACCACATCGCTTTGAACGATTTCGACAACATCAAACCTATCCAAACAGGTGTTGGTTCCAAAAGAAAAACCTTGAATTTCCTGATTCCCAGCCGACTGCCAGCACGCGGAACGGCAAACGTCGGCAGGAAAGGAATGTTCTCGGGTCGAAAAGATCTTTCGGAAATAAAAATAGAGGTGGAATCGCTGGATAACTTAGTTAAAACCTATAACCTTCCCCCTCCAGACTTTGTCAAAATCGACGTCGAAGGAATGGAATTGGATGTTTTGCAAGGTATGTTGGAAATAATCAGCAATTGTAAACCAGAGATGGTCATCGAGTTGCACTTTACAAATGATCAAAAGGTTGCCGAGTTTTTATTGCAACAAGGTTACTCTCTCACTCAGGTCGAAAAATGGATTCCAATTACAAGGAGGAATTTAGAACTCAGCCAAGGTCACCTTTACGCCCAACACTGAATGTGAAATCATTATTTTCTAAGATTGAGAGTGTGATTAGATCAGTTTGGAAAATAATCAAATTATTGTTGGCGTGCGCTTCAATATTCAAGATGTTTATTCATGGGTCAGCGCGCGCTACCTATGCCATTCCCATTCGATATAGTCTTTTCATTCTTCTGCGTAAAATATTTACGACTTTGTATAGAATAAATGTCTTCACTCTTCTGGCCAGATGCATATCCGATAGGTCTTTAATCTCTCTGGTTCTTTTACCTATAATGATCGAATAAAGATCTATATCTGATAAGTCAATAGCATTCCAAGATATTGGTTTAGCAGCTCTTAGAAACGTTCCATAATTAAGATCGTCAGTATTTAAATTAAATATTTCAAAATCACAGAAAATCTCTTCAAGATCTTCTTTCTCATATCTCCAAAAGTCGAAAGGGAAAGAGTGATAAGGAAATCCTTTATTGCGAGTCGTAAGGTAGATTCTGCCGTAAGGCCTCAAGACTCTCTTCATATTATTTATTGCTAATCGCCAATCCTTGAAGTGCTCTATAGACTCAGTACTGATCAAAGTATCAAAAGATTCAGGTCCAAAATGATCAAGGATCTCTTCAATAGAAACTACTCTATCAACATACTTGCCGGCCTCAATATCAATGCCGATATATTCAGTAGGATTACAGAACCTTTCTATAAGTGGCCTTACGCTACCATTAACATATCTACTACCAACCTCAAGTATTCTCTTATCTCTGAAATCATCTATTTCGGCATACTCTATGAAGAAATCTAATACTGAAATATCACACATTGAATAACAATTTATTTAAACAAATCTAATCTATTTGAATTTATATTCTATCGCGCACACTATTGTTCACATTAAAGCACAATCTGTAGTAGAATTATGTCTTCCTGGCAAATATTATGGCGAACAACTAAGCATTGTGAGATAACTGTAACAAAACCAAGACTGGAGAGAACTATTAGACGAAAGACATTGGCACGTGTTAATGTCGGAAGCGCGGTTTACCGGTCCAACCGAAAAGAGATTTCAATCTCCTTGCTCCCCCCATCCTGATTGTCTTGAAATCGGCATGCGACAAAAAGAAAAGAAAAGACCCTGCTAGGGTAACATGCGCCACAAAGGGCACGATGAAGAGTACTGGTGGACAATATCGACGAAAGAACCGGTAAAAATACTTGTATTGTCGCCATCCCTGCTTATTTTTTACCTTGTCTTGGATTTCAGAAAATTGTGGTAGTTTTGAGCTGCTAGCTCCTTTTTTATGCCACACTTTTGAGTGGGGTACATAAACAACCTTGAAGCCTGCCCGCTTTGCCTTGGTGCAGTAATCATATTCTTCAACACCGAAGAAGAAATAGGGGTCCATAAATGATATCCGGTCTATCAACTTTTTCTTTATTATGAAAGAGGTTCCATATACAAAATCCCGCTCGGCAACTTCATCCCATTGACCCATATCCTTTATTTTGCCGTAGACCTCAAAATGCCCCAACCACCACCTTATTCTCCCTCCAGCACTCTCTATGCTTTCAGGATGAGCGTAGTAATAGATCTTTGATCCCGCAATACCGATCAATGGCTCACTCTCGGCAACCTGGACAAGCTCAGTTAAAAATTCAGGATCGACGACAGTATCATTATTCAGTAAAAGCAGATACTCAGCGCCCTCACTCAGAGCATACCTCATGCCAATGTTGCATCCACCAGGAAACCCGAAGTTTTGGTCATTGGCAATTATGTGGATGTAGTCTCCATATTTGTTATTTAGAATCTTAACATCATCGCCACTTGAGGCATTATCTACGATGACAACATCGTAATTAGGATAGGTTATCTTTTTGAGGGACTCCAGACATTCTATGGTGTCCTCATAACTGTTCCAGTTGAGAATTATGATTGAAACTTTGGGATAGTTCAATACTTTTTCCAAACCAACGCGTCTTTACCCAAGCGTGTGCTATAGATCTGATTCAATTAAATTAAGAGAACGTTATGATATTAATTAATTTCATATAAAGTGCGTGATTGAGTCGCATGCGCGCGCTAGATGACAGTAAATATTTTACAGATAAGTAACTGTGTTTGAGTTTTATTTGGAAGATTTTCTTAACTTTTTGCTTAGTACCTACTGAAAAATTTTCCTATTATAACCATAAATCTTCCAAAGCTAAATACCAAAATCCTGTAAAATTCTAGATATTAAAAAATGAATGAAAACGGTATGCTGAGAAAAAGAAAAAAATATCTAATCATTTTTTAACAATTATTACTTGACCTTTAGAAACTTGCATTTTCAAAAAAATTGATTGTCTAGCTGGAGGATGACCAAATTTTTGATGTGTTGCATTATCAATTCCACATTCGTCAATCAACTGTTTAACAAATCCGACCATACCGTATTCATGACTGGGAAACCTCTTAACTAAATTTCTCTTTAAAAAACTTAAAGATTTATTTTTACAGAGAGCGCGCGCGACAAAATGTTTTAAAATAGCCTTAGATGATATTGAATAAATAAAATTCTTTTTGTTTTTGAGTTTTTCATATCTTGATCCGTCAGGCCAAATATCCCAATAACCTGTACCCCAGTCTTCAATTGCATATATGCCTCCAGATTTCAAATGTTTTCTAAAAAGATGCCAAAAACTGGTTTTGGTCATTTCCGCAATATGTGATGCATCATCTATTATGATGTCAAAACCTCTAGGAGCAGTTTCCGTTCTAATTCTATCTAGTAATTCTATATCTTGTTGTAGTCCTTGATAAATTCGTATTCTGTCCGTGTTATCTGGGACAATCACTGGCTTCTTATCTAATCCTATGATAGTTCCATTCACAAAATAGTCTCTCCAAAGTAGAAGCGACCCACCATTGTCGACACCAAGCTCTAATAGTTTCACAGGCATATTTTTTAATGGTGAAAAAAAATCTTCGTAAATGTTCAAGTAATCCTGTGATTTATCCGTATCATATTTTGTTAAATCAATTTCCATGGTTAGTAAGAATTCTTCTCAACATAAGTATAAGGTCTTGGGTATCCGATAGTAAGGTTTGACTGTGAATGTGAAAAATTTCGCGTTTGAACTGCAAGATGAGAATCGATGAAGGCATAATGCTAGCTAGCGCAGAAATGTAACGAAAGTGATACAAAACAGTATATTAAATTGTAGGCAGAAATTCATAATATGAAGAGGTAACCTTCCTGTAGAACAAGCCACCATTATCATATAGCTTCAATGACTTCTTCATGAAACTCTTTGACAATGGACATCCAATCATATTTTTTTTCAATTAGTTCTCGTGCATTCTTACCAATTTTTTCTCTTCGGTCGAAATCAATAATCAGACTTAATTTGATTTGCAAATTCATTCATATCATCTGTTAAAATGATGTTTTTGCCATTTTCGACAAGGATGCCTTCTGCCCCTAATCTTGTTGAGACAACAGGTTTTCTTAAGGTCATATATTCTAAAATT
>JAEOTF010000149.1 GCA_016840025.1 Candidatus Hodarchaeota archaeon | reverse complement strand
GCCTCATCGGTATACGTCTTGATGAATCGTAATTTCACAGGTAATCCAGCATAGTCATAATCTAAACCATCTGTCATGAAGGAAGCATTGAAAGTATAACTTTCATTATGAGTTCCAAGCGCGTCGGTGGGTCCTACAGAATCAACTAGTATAGCTTTATCTTGTACGCTGTTAATCGTAGGATTTTGGATATCAATCAGGTCACTTAATTGGAAAGTAACCTGCTCACCTTGAACGGGAGTTTCGCCATCCATGACAGTGGCATTCATCGTAAACTCCTCATCAACATAAAGGACTGTTATGTTTTTATCTAAGCCTAGCACCTCTTTTACATCAGGTGACATGGCATTATAGGTATCTAGCCAACTCTGACCTAACGTGGAGTCATTGGGTTCAACACTAACCATCCCAGTTAGCTCCATATCTACGTCTATATTATCTCCCACAAAGAAGGGGGTGACATTATATCCATCGGCTAGGGGATCACTAGGAAAGTTTTCTGGGACTGCCTCCGCTACCATTTGTTCTACTACAGGCGGCGGAGTAAACGCTCGTACATAGATGTACAGGAGGTTATTGAGGTTCATTAGATTTTCAACAGAGGGGTCATTTACCACCGCTTGAAGATTGGCTATACTATCGGGCTGGGCATCCTCGGGGACAAAAAAGTCGAATCTTGCCGTGCCACTCTCATTTGTGGGTTCCGTAAAGCCGTCATCAAATACGCCATCCCCTACATAAGTATC
Organism: Candidatus Hodarchaeota archaeon; assembly: GCA_016840025.1. The sequence continues at coordinate 18,192 of JAEOTF010000149.1, read as the reverse complement.
ATGAGCTCCAGATCCAAGCATTGCTAAATATCTTATGGAGACATTAACCTGCGGCAAGGGGAAGCCTGACCGGGTAACATTAACATAAAATGGTGTTGTTGTATTTGCTGCTAATTGTGGAAAGGAGAAATCATCAATAATGGTAGTTGTGGTCGCATCCTGTGTTCCCATTAGGATTCTTATGTCCGCTCCATGCAAAAACTTTGGAAATTGCCCCACGATTGAGTATTCCATGAGCGCGGGGCATCCTAAGGGAGTCGGGTCAAAGATCGCCCAGGTATACCCTCCTTCTACCAGGGGAATTAATACCTCTACCCAGTAGTGTTCATTGACCAATGTTTTCAAAGTACGTGTACCATCCTCGTTCTGTATTCCTGCTGCTTGTCCACGTACCAATCGTGCTGGAATACCTTGAGTACGGAGGATTAGACAAAATGTTGTTGCAAAATGGACGGGAAGTCCTTTTCCTCGTGCCAGAAACCAATCCACAATATCCTCATCTGACCCTATATTCATCATGTTCTCCTTCGCAGTTGGGTTGGTCTCAACCCACACATCATAGTCCAGTGTGGCAGCAGCGGAAACTACGGCAGACCAGAAAGCTGCGGTATCATAGGCAGTAGGATTGGAAGGAGCATAATAAGCCTCTAGTTTGGGGGTCAAATCGTTGACAAAGTTAGTTATGGATTGCACACTATGGCTTGGCCCACTACCGGTGTCCGTGTATAACGCTATTATATCATCATAGCTAGCTCCGAGCGCCTGTGAATAACTAGCAACACTAGCTTCAAGGGAATCACTACTGGATAACGGTTCTTGGTAATAGGGGATATTCCAGGAAAGAGTCGTCATGCCGGTCGGGGAATTTCCCCGGTAGGAAATTTTAACCGCTTGCGGGTCATTATCATACCCTTCTAGCATCACTTCACTAGCATAAGCTTCGCTACCTGTTACATCGTCTCCCAGTGTAATATTTGTAATATAAGCCCCATAACTACTCCATGAAGTAGGAACGATCAATTCGGTGATTATATCCGAAACTGAGACTTCCTTAGAGATTTTGTAAGTAGCAATATCCTCAATCGCTACACTAGGCGCTCTTCTTGATTGATTAAGATAGTTATAAGGGTTAGTTGAAAAGCTGCCAAAGCCCATCTTTTCTCCACTTTCGCGATCAGTTGGTAAGAATTCGGAATCAGGACCATCTGAAAAATAATCAACATACGATTCTATTCGCCAATAGAGTGCTTCTACATCTTCTTGCGTTAATTCTTGAGCATATTCTACTAACCATTCTTCTTGGGGTAAATTGAGGTCAAGAGTCTGTTCAAATTTTATTGGAAAAGATTGCATTGGATTAATTATATTGGGAATCTTTCGTGAAATATCATCTTCATCTACTTGGTGGGGTCTGGTACCAAGAAACTCGGCAAAGTATCCTGAGAATAGTACTATAATAATTACCAACGCAGGTAATGCGTTGAGAATGGGACGAGCGATCTTTTTCTGAGTCAGAGCGTCGATCCGTTTTCTGAAAATAGAATATCCAACCGTAATGATGATAATAAGGACAGAAAAAAAGCTTAGGTAAGTTGTCCATACAGTTTCAAAGCTAGTGTTCGATTCAAAGTAATCCTGAAAATATTGATAGAAACCGATCTTCACTAATTCAAGAAAGAATGATAATATTGTTCCTACTTTCAGATTTCGCAGAAAAAGTAAGAATTGAATTAGAGTTATAATGGCAAGTACTCCACAACCTGCCATGAATACTCTTAACGAGTCTAAGAGGACTTCATTTTCAGCTGTGTCAGATACACTTTGATATTCAAAAATCAAACTTGCTGTGCCTAATAGCAGTAAGAGAAACGAAGTAAGCACTAAATAATTAATTATAGAAGGTGCACCTTTTTTTGTTTCCTCGTAAGCCATTTTTCAACCTTCTCTTATGATATTCGTTCAAGTAATCCCTTGAGAAAGAGATGCCAATTTAGAAATTCCTCTTCCTCTATCACAAGGGAATGTGACGTTATTTCCTCTATTGTATTAAAACCATTAAGTATCTCTTTCTCATTGAGATCTGAGAATTCACTCAAAAACAACGTTGTAATCGATTGCGGATCTAAAGGACCATCGTAGCTAAAATGACGAATGACCTGCCGCCTAAAATGCCGAGTTAATAATTCCAGTCCCCGTGCAAATTGTTGATACTCCAAAAACCATCTCATTTTGATTGCAAAGAAGGAACGCCCGTAATAACGTTCTACTTTTGTTAAGAGAATGGGTTTGGGTGCAGCTCGTTTGGGAACAAATTTACGTGAATATAGAACAACTGTAATAGGGATAAGCGGAGCTAGAAGGGGAAACATGGTCATTAAATCAAGAAATCGAAGATAAAATCCAAGAAACAACATGGGGGAGACAGGATCATGAGCTAGATGCGCTTCGTCAACAACTACAATTGGAACATCTCCCTCTTCATATCCATGGCTGGCTAACCATGAATCTGATGCCCAATCATCCCCAAATCGTCCATAAAGTAACTCCCAAATCACATTTCGGGCAAAAGCGGGATTATCATATCCCTCATTATTTGCGATTTCAAGTAAACCATTGGAGAAAATTGACGGATCCGAACAAAGTGTTAATGAACCTGCATTACCGTCCCCTGGTGCTCCTAGTGGGAGTGTAAAGAAAGTGGATGCTTTCACTGTAAGATTCAAGTAAGCATCGAAACGTTGGGTAAGATCTTCGTCTGTATAAAATAAGGGGTCTCCTGTAGGGCCTTTTATTGTTCCAGTTGTCTGTGCATATCCGCCTGCTGATCCAGCAAACTCATTCTGACCTTGAGTTGGTTCTGATTCTTGTCCTACCGCTGAAGTAATGCTTTTTTCCATGTAGAAATATTCAGAAGACGCCAGTACTGATAAATAGGATGGAACAGGCCATGGTTTCTTTTTCCCGTTATCATCAAGGGTAAGAAACAGACTTGATGCAAAATTTCCTAAAACTTCATCTACATCTTCCCAATAGGTCGTACCACTTCGTAACAGAGGGTTAAATCCAGTCGTTCCTCCTTCAAATGTCATAGAATAGGGATTTGCGGCTGGAAATGGTAAATTGCTAGAAGGGAATGAATAAACTCCCCCAGCTTCCCCTGGTAAGCCTGGTATTGCCATGCCTAAGACGCTCGCCGTATCTACATATATTGTATCTGCAGATTCCATATATAATAGTATTTCTTCTTGGAGATTAGACTTTTTAAAGACTGGTTCAGCAGGACCTGTCCGATAAGACTCAGTATCAAGGAGCAGAGACCCATTACTTCCAGCCCCAAAATGGATTCCTACTATTTTACTTATAATGTCAAGGAGTCCTCCTGTAACAGAATCTGCAGCGCCTAAATCACCCTCACCTTCTATGCCTTCCGTAAGCATTTCAAAAGGCTTAAAGTATTCGAGAATCATATTTATGAGCATAAGTAAGTCATTCGCTGTTCCAAAGTCGTCAACAATAAGAACTCGACCACCTGCTGCGAGATAGGTGAGAAGTGCTAAGCTTTCTGATGGATCAAAATGGAGTGTCGGTCCCATAATGACTAGCGCTGCAGGGGTTTTCTCCAATCGTAGGAGTGCATTAGTAGAAGAAATCAGTGTCTTAACTTCAACCGTTTTATTATCAGAACCTATTGGATTCTCAGGAAAATTAAGGAGTTCTTTAAATTCACTGAGTCCTTTATCACCTGTATTATATATTGAGAAAGCTGTCTTCTCATAGCTCCCGGGAAGAAGTAAAGTAAGCACAAATGGAAATGAAACTAACAGAAAAAGTATAAAGAACATAATTGTTGCTTTAGTGATCTTAGGCACAGTGAATCACATCAGATTACGTTTCTTGTTTTATTTTAATTACGCTTCAGCAGGTGCAGCTTCAGGACTTTCTGCCGAAGTTCCAGGTAGTGTGGTAACTACTTGAAGAAATCGGTGTAATCCATTTAATCCTTGGTTAAATTCTTCCACCGAGATCGGTACTGTAGAATAGCGTGCTTTCTCGAAGACTGTCACTATAGAGTTTACAGCACCCGCATCAATAGTACCCCGCGCCATCATAGCCATTGCCATTTCCCGTGCAGTTTGTGTTGGTGATCTGACCATACCGATAAATCCTTCGGCTGCAATGACGAAAGTTTGCCACATCAACATCACTCCTTCTCGGAATTTCTGCTCTCGGGCGAGGTAACGGATTTGAACTAAACGTTGTTCTATCTCTTGTTCAGTGATAGTTTTTTTCGGTTTTCGGATATCCACGATCATATCGCGGTAATAAAATATAACAAAACCCACAATGAGTAGAAACACAACACTGAAGATTAGTAACGGATCTACTGCCATTTTTATACCTCTCTTTTTTCTTAATTCTGTTTCTCTATATTTTCTTTTTTTTTATTTTATTTTATTCTTTATTTTTTTTGACTTCTATCGTTTTATAAAACGTTCGTAAGCGAAAGCTATCGATACACCTACGCCTAGAGCGAGGATGTCGGCTATTATGAATAGAAAGATGTCCGTACCGCCGCCGTCTCCGCCTGGTACTGTGGTTTTTGTGATAACAATTACACTACCATTAATAATGGTAGTTTCAGTTATAATAGTAACAGTTAAATCGGTAGTGGTTGTACTTATCTCGGTTGTTGTTACTGGTGGTAATTGATTATTTACTACGACTATAATAGATTCCTCAACACTACTACGCCCTGTATTGTCATATGCTGTGATCTTTATTGTAAGTGTTTCATCTTCAAGTTCTGCCCCGTTAATTGGGCTACTAGCACCCGTATCCCATTCAAAATTATAGAATTCAAATACATCAATTGTTGCACTATAAGTCATATTTGTAGAATAAGAAAAATTCGTAGTTGAAAAACTAATTTGAATATGAGAAATGTTAGAAGCTGACGGAGGATCGGGATCAGTTGCATTCACAGTAATAGTTACAGTACCGTTAATATCCCAACCGCTTATTAGCGCGGTTTTATTTCCTTCCAGCATTACATTTTCAATAGTTGGGTCATCTAGGTCATTTTTTATGCGGAATTGTTCCTGTACAGAATGATTATTCCCTGATAGGTCATAAACAATTAGCGTAAGGTTGATCGGGTCATTGCCGCCCCGTCCGCCATTTAATCCAAGTGTTTCAGCGAGATCCCTAGTACTTGTAATCACATATTCATATTCTGTAGGAGTTAGTTCTGTAGCTAAACGAGATTCATTGTTAATAAATAACTGAACGTAATCTATTCCTGCTAGTCCCGTTCTGTCGAATATGCCATCAGTATCATCTGCATTGATCTGAATAATAACATCTGTTCCAGTTACAATAGGGATATCTGCTGGATTCTGTCCTCCTATACTGAGTATACTCGCTTGAGGACTAACAGTATCAAGATTATTTATTTTTATTGTATACGTAGTTATAGTAGCTGTGTTTCCTGCTCCATCACTTGCAGTTATATTTACTGTATAATAATCATCATCATTGTAAATTGTAGTTGTGTCCAATGTGAAGTTGTAAGTCGCTATTTCATTATATGTCCCAATATAGTCTACAGTCTGCGCGGTTAACGGAACTGGTGCTCGACCTGCTACAGTTAGTGTAATTTGAACCGATCCGATATTTGTACTTGTGATAGCTTGCGTATCATTATCATCTACTTCAATAGTAAACCTGATAGTCCCATTTACTGTTTGAGCGTCCACATCAGGTAGGGTCACATATTGCCCAATAGTTTGGTTATACCAAAATAGGTTTTGGAAGGTAATGGTTGGTGTTGTTTCATCTAAGACCTTGTCAATTTCAATTGTAAATTGAAGCCGTGATATCTCTGTGTCTTCTGCACTAATCACACGTACAACAAGTAGCGCAGTTACAGGCCAATCTGTAATCCAAGTGTTTAATATATCTCCATGCGTTACATTAGCACCGAGTGGGTTAGTATAATCTTGAAAATTCGTCCCTAATGTCTGATCACGAAAGCTAATTTGAATACAATAATCATTTTGAGCGGTTCTGTCTCGAAGAGTTCTATCCGAATTATCTCTTATCTCTAAGGTATTAAGAATATGTACAGCGGTAACATTTTCTACGGAGATGGACGTATCGTTATTAAGGGGCGTCAGAACAATCGAATCGCGTTTTAGAGGGTTCATTTGATCGTTAATTTCCCATTCTATGGTGAGGTCTTGGAAGATTATACTTTGATTGTAAATTAATACCCTAATAGACTCAGAGATGCCTCGATAATGAGCCTCTTCTGCAAAATCTATTTCGATTAAGGCTGCTCGATCAGCAGCAGGAGAACCATAGTTACTTATAGTTATAGTATTGGCAATATCCCCGTTAGTAGCTGTGACAGTTGCTGGGTCATAAGTGCCATTAATTATCCAGTCTAAGTCTCTTGTCGGAAGATTATGCCCCCATTCGTCTTGTAAGGTACCTGTTATAGTAACGTCTTCTCCTTCATAAACAAATACAGTGTCATCTGCTGAAGAAGAGACCCCTACTTCGGATTGTACTTGGAAATTGTTAATAGTAGTTAATCCTACGAGTCGAATTGTATCATTCGTATAGAACCATGGAGTAAAATTTCCAGAATCTCCCCCTGTAAACATGACAAATACTTCAATATCATTCCCCCTTAGTTCTGCATTGTTTGTAATGCTACTTGGAATTGGCACTGTGATCGAATAAAAACCGTTTGTGAGAGTTGTGTTAGACCCAGGAATTGTATAACGTGAAGAGTTATCGGGGTCGTCATGGAGTTGGCAATAGGCATCAATACTTAGGGGGGCGGTAATCAATGTTGCATTATCATCCCGATAATCCCCTTCAATAGTAATAGTAGTATAACCAGGAAAAACTTCAAAAAATACACCTGCACCTGGTTCAACAGCTGTTGTATCATTTGCTGCGACAATTCCTGCCAAAGCAGCGTCATGTGACGTGGCGGTTACTGTTGCTGTAAGAGTTGCGGCTGCAATCACAGAAAAACTTACTGTTACTGTACTTGTGTTACCTGGTAAAAGGCCTTCATAATAATCACTGCCATTAGCGGTAAAATCTGCTGCAAAGACGATAGTGTGTCCCCCTACAGTTGTTGTCGTATTCGTTGAAATTTCGATCGCTAACTCCCCATTACCATCAGTATCACCTGATTGTGGAATAACTCTAAAGCTAGCATCACCTACTGCTCCCCCATCTACTTCATAGATTGAGATCGGCACTCCATTTATTCTTAAACTAGTATCCTGCTTGTCACGAGTTCGGATTATGAATGTTCCATTTTGTGTTCTGAGAATTGGATCGGGATTAACATTAGTACTCGTAATTTCGCCCTTTCCCCATACTTTAAAAGAATAGGTGGTTGCATTCCATTCTTCTTCTGTATTAACTCCTGTATTATTCTCACTATATGAAAAAACTGCAATAGTTATAGTTACTTCTCCAAGTTGTAGCCCAGTTCCTTGACTTTTGATTCGTGAAAAGGCAGTACCATCTCGATCCAGAGTAAAACTGACACTATACCATCCGCCTTTACTCCCATAAACGCTCGGATTATGAATGTTGCTGCCATTTGTGGTCCAGTACTCCGCTCCTGAATCGCTCTTTAGTCGTTGAGTACCATCTAGATTAGTAGAATTCCAGTAAGCGTATACATATTTCTGCCCATAGCCATAGTCGGTTCCACTATACTCGAGTCCCAGCCATCCTTCAATGGTTATTGATTCATCAAGGAAAAATTTGGTTTGATTATTGGTATTGATTGCAGAAATGTTTAGTCTAGTTCCATCTTGCAATGGACTTCTTTCTTGGGATTGTACAGGAGTTAAATACTTAATTTTTGGTGTGATACTTTTAGAAATCTGATTTTCATCCTCATTAGGAAGAGTAGGCAAAGTAGGAATAAGACCAAGGATAATAGAAATGGTTAGTATTCCTACAAGTAGTGATATGAACAGATTTATTTTTAACATTGGTTTTCACGCACCAGCTAAGAACACTCCAATGTATTTGAATAAGGGACATCTTACATGTCTACAGAAATCGAATGGATGAATATTAACAGATAAGGAATTGACTCATAAAAAAGGTTTAGTTTCAATGAGTTTCTGTTTTTTAGTTAAATTAGTTTTCTTCTAATTTATCTTCTTCTAATTAAGGAATAGCCTTGTAAAAGGGATTTTCGGCTAATTATAGTGTTAAAATGCTATAAGCGATTTGGAGATTAATGTTGGGAATGTTTTGGTTGGATGTAACTAAAATTCGCTAGAAGGAGCTCATCTTTAGGATGGAGCAGTTCCTAAAAATTCATTCGGTTTTTTTGTTGACAAGTTTAAAACTAACATTTTTTAGCTGGATGAGTATTAAACGAATAGCTGGGTTTTAACATGTTTAAAGGCTCGAAAAAGAAGAAAGCTGATGAGTTGTTACAAGAAGGCATCTCTTTAGTTCGCCAAGAAAATTATAAAGATGCTCTTGACCGCCTAAAAAAAGCCCAAGAAATCTATGGCAAAATTAAGATGAAAAATGAGCAGGAAATCAGTGAAGCTTATGAAAAAATGGCTGATGGTGAATTATTTCGGCAAAAAGGGCAACTTCGTGAAGCTACTGCAGCTTTCGGTCGAGCAAATGTCCTTTTATCCTCTAACCATCGCATTGAAGAGAGTAAAGCAGCGCGTTTAAAACAAGCTTTAACGATGGAAGCTATGGCCAAGAAAAGAGCTGCTGCAGGAGAGTTCATTGAATCTGCCCGATTATATGAATCCTGTGCAGCAATTTATGAAACAGTTGAACAACAACAATTCTCTTCCCGTCCGCATCCTCGTGAACGCTCGAAAAATGCTGCCCGTGCCAGAGCGCGTTCTTTCCTCCAACGTGCCGCTGCTATTCGTGATAATGATTTTGACAAAGCGGATTTTCTTTTTCAAGCCTTAGATGCTTTCCGAGCTGCGGATGAATATCCTCCTCTTATTGAGGCTCATGCCTATTTTTATCGAGGGCGAGCACTTGTTGCGTCACAGACAGATGAGGCAGTTAGTTATCTTGCTCGAGCCGCAGAAAAATATTCCGAGGCAGGTGCAGAGGAACAATTTCAAAAAGTCCGTGAATACTTGAAACAACTTCGAGATAAGGTAGAAGCGCGTCCATTCGATTATCGTTAATGTTATAATATTATTTTCCCCACTATTTAAACCGCCGATGAGGAAAAGTCCAATTAGTTGAATGATGATAGACGACAGGCGATCTGAGGCGGTTAATTATGGAGTTAATGTCATATCCTCTTTTTTGAGGTTTTACTAGAATGAAATTAAGTCCGTTTTTACAAAATGCGCTTCATTGCATTGAAGAACAACCTAAAACTCTGGAAAAACAGCTTATTCATGATATGTCCTCTTTTATGACATATTTTGAGGAGAATTGCATTGAAAAAATATTATTGCTAGGTTGTGGCGATTCTTTCTATGTAGCACAGGCAGGAGAGTTGTTTCTTCGTATTCTTTCTCCTCGAATACCTACATATTCCATAGAAGCCGCAGAATACCCTTATTTCAATCAAATAATTACCTCTAATACACTTATATTCGCGATTACTGCCTCAGGTCGGACTATTGCTGTTAGAAATGCTGTTAATGAATTTAAAAAACTTACTAAGCATATTTTTCTATTAACTGACGTTATTTCTGTATCCGAATCCAAAAATTATCGAGCAGTGCTCTCTACAGAAACACAAGGTCCTTATGGTCTTCCCCCAACAAAAACTACTACTTCTGCAATGATGTTGCTTTTTCGTCTTATTGCTGCGATTGTCGCTCCGGAAAACAGCGAATTTAATTCACACTTGATTTCTCTACCAAAGTTAGTAGAAAAAAATCTACAAGATAAGAAGCTGGAGCAATCGCTTCTTGATGCTACAAAAGCTGCAGAAAGAATCTGGTTCATTGGACAGGGTGGTGGAGCTATTGCAGCTTTAGCAGGAGCTACAAAGATCCATGAATTTGGTTCTGGGAGAAGTTCTTTTTGTCAATTAGAGGAGTTTGCCCATCATGGCATTTTAGGTGTAGATTCAGACGATTCGGTCATCTTAGTTGGTAACGCTGCTCTGTATACTGATATGTTCATCGATGCAATGAAAAAAATTGATATTTCATCTTACCACCTTCATCTAGATGAACCAATCCTTCCTTTAACATATAGCGAAATATTTTATCCAATTACTCATCTAATCCCCCTTCAAAAGCTTGCTCTTAATCTTTGTATTGCTAAGAATCTAAACCCAACATTTTTCCGACAACCACATGCTTCAATCTTCAAGATATATTCCTAAAATAAATCAGTAGGGAATTTTAGGTTAGTTTACTAAATAGTAACTGTTAAAAGAATGAAGAGAGTTGATTTTCATTGAACAATTGACAGGTTGGGTGACATCATGTTGAGAGATAAAATGAATATGTGGCAATTTATCAGCTATTTAGTCATCCTTTTGATAATTACCGCTCTCTTAACCTTTTTTTCCTTCTCTTCTAAATCAGTCCTCACCGTTGTAGATGGTCATCCTATAGATTATTCCGTACAACGCATTTATAACTGTCGTGATGCACGATATATTGCTCTTTCAAATGAATACCTATATCTACGAAATGGAAGTCAAGCAATTATTTTCGAGAATGAACTTAATCGCTCATCCTATAATGTTTCTCATTATTATCCCGCTTCTATAGCAGGATGGAATCGTCTTCTATTTGTGCCTGGGGAAAATAGTTGGAATGCAACGGTATCAGCAATTAGTTTTACTAACTATTCGGCTCCATATAATTGTTCCACAGCAAGTTATGAGACAACTGGCGACGCACCCCACATTATCTCCTTTGAATCATATGTATACATGACCTGTTTCGAACTGGGCTTTCCGATTTTTGACTTCTCCAATATTACGCACCCAAAATATGTTGGTGAGGTATCACTCGGTAATTGGCATAGTATACACAGCTATATTGTCTCTCATTACGGTCTTTTTTTTGGAGATTTTAGCGTGGGTATTTTTGACTTACAAAGCTCTCCTACCAATCCAAAAAAGCTTTGGGAAGCCAATACATATAACTATTACAGTTTTTATTACTATACATATAGTAGTTATGATTATAATGATAATTCCGGCTATTTAAATTGGGTAAGCGGACGGTTTGCGGTTTCAGAAAGATACTTTGTGATCAATGATTATGGGAATTTTCTCATAATTCAGCACAAGAACTCTTCTAATTGTGAGTATAAAGGAAAAATATCGCTTCCTGACATGAAAGAAGCAACCCATTGCGCTTTTCTGGATAATGATGTTCTATTAGTAGCAAAAGAAAATTCTATTCATCTATTTTGGTTAAAAGAAAAAAACTCCGTGACAACATCTTCTACTCTACTTTTAAGGCCACTTGGAGAGATTAATCTTGGGCTTAATGGCTCTATTAAGGATCTAATTCCCATTCCAGAGAATGATGGGTTTTACATCGCTGATGGGTCTAATGGCCTTTTAAAATTAATTTTAAACATTGAATCAGGTCTTTTCACTACAACTACAACCCCTTCTACCTCTACTTCCCAATCGGTCTCATATATTAGCTTGTTTCTTGTGACAGTGAGTATTGGAATATTTATTTTCATTTGTAAATATCGGCATAGATGATGACCGATCGATTACAGGACTATATCTCCTATTTCATATTGTATTCTACAACTTCCTTCATAGGATACCATACATGGACCATGAGGTTTTTCCGGAGTGCATGTTTTCCCAAAAAGCTTACATTCCTGTGGACGAATCTTTCCTAGAATTACTAAATGACAGTGACAACCAGGTAAAATATCTCGGCTCTCATTTTGGGGTAATAGGTCCTCAAAGGTTTTTCGAGCGTCACAATGCTCAAATTGTATTTTGAGAGCATAACCTGAATCTGAAACTTCTCCAATTCCTCTCCAATGTACTGAAGCTGCTTCAAACACAGAATTAAGTTTATTTTGGGCCTGTACATTTCCTTCCTCTTTTACAACACGGAAATATTCATTCTCAACAAATGCCTTTCCTTCCTTCAGTTGACGTAGCAAGAAAAAGATAGCCATCATTACATCTAAAGGTTCAAACCCTGCTACACACATAGGCATATGGTATGCTGTAGCTAAGGGTTGGAAATCTTTTGTACCAATAATTGAGCATACATGCCCTGGAAGAACCAATCCATCAAGGTAAACTTCCCCTAAGCCCAATAATAACTCTACTGCAGGAGGGATAAGTCTATAAGAACAAAGCACATTAAAATTACCCGGTGGGTCATTCAATAGCTCATGTGCTAGTGGGGGAGCGGTCGTTTCAAAACCCACGGCAAAAAATACTATTTCTTTATCGGGATGATCTTGAGCATATTGAATTGCATCTCTTGGTGAATAAATCATGTGTATGTTTCCGTACTTTGCGTTGGCTTGCATCAATGATAGATGAGTAGAAGGAACTCGCAGCATATCACCAAATGTAAGAACAACGACTTCATTCTTAGCGAGCGCGATAGCTTCATCGATATCTTGACTAGGGCATACACATACAGGACATCCAGGACCTGCAATTACTTCTAAATTGGATGAAAGAAGGCTACGAAGCCCGAAACTAGCTATTGTGTGTTCATGAGTTCCACATACATGCATTAATGTAAATTTTTGCTTGTTTGTGAGAGTCTTAATCTTTTCAGCCACTTTACGTGTCATTTGCGCATCTCTAAATTCAAATTGTTTTTTCACTTTTTTATCCGCTCGTAATTCCTCAGATTGTTGTTAAATTCTATAGTATATGACAATCTATTAGATCCTGATTATTTTTCAGGAAAATGAAAAACGTTTTTACTATTAAGGCGTTTTTACAATTAAGGCGGATATAGGCGAATAAAAATGGCAGATTCCTTAGATATCAGAACACGAATTCTTGATGAAAAAAATCATGGAGTAGAGCTAGACAAGATTGCCGAACGCATTGGAGTCAGTCTACAAACTCAAGATGATCATTTAATTAGTGAATTAATTACCTTGTTAGATCAAGAAAGTTCAGATGAAGCTTATGTTGCTGCTAAAGTTCTTGTGGCTATCAAAACTCCTAAAGCTGTTCCAGCTCTTGTCTTAGCACTTCAGAGACTATTAACAAAGGAAGAATCCGACAAAGACAGGCCTTTGCTTACAACAAATTTCCAAGAAGCACTAACAGAACTTCTTAGTTCTGGCAGTTTAAGTGTCCGTACTGCTCTTCAGAGTTATGATTTTGATACTTTTAGTGAAGGGCTTATTCAATTAGCCCACCAAGATATTAGAGAAGCTAAAGGCGCATTACGTACATTGGAGTCATGCCCTGAATGGCAAGATTTTATTGTTGAATTTAGACCTAAAATAGTTAACATTGAAAAGGAATTAGAAGAAAAAAGGTGGGAAGAAGAAGAAGGAAAGAAAGAAAAAACAAAAGAAGCTAAAAATCTCCGAGCTGAATTGAGAGAGAAACGTAAAAAGCTAACTCGAGTTGAACAGCAGCTAAAACGCATAACAAAACATCTTAAATCGATGAAAGATGAATCTGAGTTATCAAAACTCCAGAAGTCAGTAGAAGAGGTTGCAAGATTTACAAGAACAGCTGTTGACTTTTCTAAATATCAAAAAGACTCCTTTCTTGAGAAATTTCTAGCTGCTGATATTGAACGAACTAAAACTGCTGTTCAAAAGGCAGAAAAACTTCTCTCAGACTTTGAGGTCAAGTTGAAAGAAAAAAGGGAATATCTGGCTAAGAAAGAATCGAAAACCGAAAAAGAACAAAAGAAGTAAAAATATCACCGAAAAATCTCACTCAAAACTGCTATCAGGTATAAAATTTTCAGAGAGGAAATGAATGACCCATCCCGGTGCGTCTGATTATGAATCTCAAATTCAAGAGGCACTAGACGCCATTAAGCGTGTAGCAAAGGAAGTAATCGCCGTTTTTTGCTCTACAAGGCAGGGTCTCCCTATTTCTAGTATCAGTCAAAATTCTTCTGAGGTAGAGGAAGCTTTAGTTTCAGCAATGAGCTCTGCTCTTCATGGTACTGCGGAACAAATGGATGTTCGAAAAGGGAATTTTGAAATCATGATCTTACAAGCTAGTCAGGGCTGGATCCTTATTCAAGGAGAAGAAGATATCTTAGTGACAGTTCTGACAACACCAAGAGTGAATATAGGTCTTGTATTAATGGCGGCTAGGAAAGCAAGTCATCGAATCTCACAACTCTTAAATGAGGCTTATTAACGTGATATCATTAATTCCTCTCGAAAAATTCCCTATTATACAAAATGGCGATAATATAGTCACTCATATTCTCCACACTTTGGAGAGAGCAAATATTACTCTTGTTAACACAGATGTTATAGTGATCGCTCATGCTATTGTATCACGTGCTGAGGGACGTATAGTAGATCTTTCCACAATTAATCCAAGTCCTATTGCAGAACATATTGCTTCCTTAACAGAAAAAGATCCTCGTACTGTTGAGATGATTCTTCAAGAAGCACGAAGTATTGTGCGTCTCGTTCCACCTCATATTATTACCGAAACAGAACATGGATATATATGCGCAAATTGCGGAATTGATCGATCCAATTCACCTGGGGAAACGCTTACACTTCTTCCTAAAGATCCTGATGAATCAGCCCGAACTATTCGTGATCAAATTAAGGATCAAACAGGATCAAATATCGCTGTTATTATTTCTGACACATTTGGGAGACCTTTTCGGGAAGGGACAACTAATGTAGCTATTGGTGTTGCGGGAATGGATCCACTACTCGATCAACGAGGCATGTTCGATTTTTTCGGCTATCAACTTCAATCCACCATTATTGCAAGGGCAGATGAAATTGCAAGTGCAGCAGGCTTACTACAAGGACAAGCTGCAGAAGGAATCCCTGTAGTTATTGTTCGGGGAGCATATTTTGAAACATCTAAGAAAATAGGAGGCGCTAGTGGTCTTGTTCGACCGCGTGAAAAAGATATTTTCAGATAAACAAGAAATTGATCTTAATTCAACTGACCAATGTTTTTTTAGAAACCTTGATTGCTTAGAAACAACCCACGGTGATTTTTGGACAGTCATAGGTAATGTACATCCTAAGGATAAGGTTATCTCGTTTATAAAGTACAAACGATCCGGTCAAGTGAAACAAGGCGAAGAGTCTCGATGGGTAATGAATGGTATTGAGTATGATCGCGTTCTGCCACATTATAGCGTTTCTCAAGTTGTTAAAACCTTTGATGCTCTGGCTGCAGACTATATCTTTTTTGATGAGAGAACTGGGATAAATATGTCCTGTGTTCCTCATACGCGAATAAAACGGCATTATATCCCCTCATTAGGATTAAAGGAAATTCAAGTTTCTGATCCTAAAGATCTAGATCCTCTACAGGTCAAATTTCTAGAATTAGTTGAGACTATTTCTACACTTGCTCATGTTCCCATTGAAAAATTTGGTGTTACAGGCTCTATTCTTTTAGGGCTTCAAAATCCTGATTTCAGCGACATAGATCTTGTAGTTAATGGTTTAAATGCTTCTTCCAAAGTACGTGAACTTTTCTTAAGAGGATTCGATGAACTAAATTTTTCAAAAGTGGATGAAAAGACTGTTGAAAATATAGTTAATCGTAAAGTTGAGATTTTTGATATTCCTAAGGAAAGTTCAGCTCTTTTTGTCCAACGTAGATGGAATTATGGAATATTTCAGCAAACACGCTTCTCTATTCACCCGGTTCAGGAAAGATCCTCATTTAACTATGATGATACAACCTTTTCCTCAATAGGAGAGGCGAAGGTTCTGGCTGAAATAAAAGATACAGAAGAAGCATTGTTTTATCCTCCTAAGTGGCGAATTGAAATTAAAGAAGTCCTAGATTCAACTAAAGCAGCGAAACGTTTTTCAAAGGATATAACTGAACTCGTGAGTTACGAAGGTTTCTATTTAGACGTTTTAAAACTAGATGAAAAAGTTGAAATCACAGGAAAAGTAGAAAAGGTGGAATCTGTGCATGAAGAAGACTATTATCGGATTCTAGTTGGAGGAGTAGGTGAACCGTCTAAAATTTCTATTCATAGCAACCCAGAAGAGGAGAATTAGAGATGATAAATCTAAATGAAAATGCTTGGCCTTTTATAGAGGAACTGGTCCAAAAAGAAGAAAATTTGGGCATTAAAAACCATTCAATCGCCGATGCCACAGTTTTAGACTGTGGAATTAAAGTACCGGGCTCAGAAGAAGCCGGTTTACTTGTTACTAAGATTTGTTTAGGCGGTTATGGATCCTTAGAAATTCTTGAGGACAAACCAATTCCAAGTTGTTTAGGAACAATCTCGGTAAAAATACCTAAACATCCTGTTGTTACCACTCTTGGCTCACAATTTGCAGGATGGCGCATTAACAAAAAATATCAGAAAATTACCTCTAAAGGAACAAAGGAAAAAAAATATTTTGCTATGGGGAGTGGTCCTGGTCGTGCCATTCCACAAGAACCTTCTGAACTTTATGAGAAAATCGGTTATACCAAAGAAAAATCGAACCATGCCATTTTACTTCTTGAAACTGCAAAACTTCCCCCCCCTGAAGTTGTTGGATATATTGCTAAAAAATGTGAAGTAGATGCTTCAAATCTTGCTATTTTATGTGCCCCTACGAATTCTTTGGTAGGTTCCATTCAAATAGCAGGAAGAGTAGTTGAAACAGGAATTCATAAAATTAAAGAAGTAGGTTTAGATCCTAAGGTAATTAAGGAAGGTAGTGGAACAGCACCTATTGCTCCAATTGCTCCAGATGCCATTGCTGCTATGGGGATTACGAACGATGCCATCATTTTCGGTGGCAATGTTCATTTGGTTTTGGAGGAAAAAGAATATCCTCAAATTGAGGAGATAGTAAAGAAAACTCCTTCCAGTTATTCTAAGGACTATGGAAAACCATTTCAAAGAATATTTGAGGAAGCAGAATTCGATTTTTTTAAGATAGACGAGGGATTATTCGCTCCTGCGAAGATCCAAATTATTATTGGTGAACAAATGATAGAAGCGGGGGAACCTGACTGGATTCGCCTAAATGAATCCTTTAAAATCGCTATTCCTGAAAAAGAAAATTAGATTCGTAAAAGGAAAACAAAATAAATAAGGAAAAAGAAGAAAAAAGAAGGTTACAGAAGAAGTAAAATCCCAAGATTGGAATTACTATTTATACTTATTAATAAGAAGGATGATTTACTATGCTTCCCGTTGAATCTCTAAAACAAGCGAGATTGCTTGCTGAACAAGGTAACACACAAAAAGCTCTCGACCTATTAAACAAAGCTTATGAAACACTTCAAGAAAATATGCCTGATCCTTCTTCTCCAGGAGAAGAAGAAAAATATAGTGCTGCCAAACTTGTTGAAGGGCAGATAGAGGCTACAATGGGTGAAATCCTTTCCGAAAATGAAGAGTATCATGATGCATTACCTCATTTACTCTCCGCACTGACCATTTTTCGGACACAAGAGACGAAAGTTGAACCCAAAGATATTATTAGCTGTCTCGAAAAGCTGAGTGCGACATTTAGTGCTATAGGAAGTTCTTTAGAATCCGATAAATACCTGCTTGAGGCTGTAGAAGAAAAATCTAAATTAATTCGTACAGTTCTCAAACGGATCCTAGAAGATGCTGGATATAAAGTCAAGATGGATGTTCCGATGCATGGTGTGGAAGGTAAAATCGATGTATTAGCCCAAAAAGGATCATTTAAGAAAAAATCAGTACAGATATGGTTAGTAAGGGATGATGCAGAAGTTTCGACACTTTCTTTCCTGGTAAAACAAATTAAGGGACAGAAGTATTTCTATTTGCTAAAAGGAGATCCTGCATCGGTTTATCTACCTGACAAATCAATGAGAGTTGTAACTGATCCTCAAGATATTAAAATTTAAGAAATATTTAAAATAGAGTTAGTCTAAGTATAGTAATCCGCCTTCCAAACAATTAAAATAATTTTTTGTTGATTCGTCAATGTTCACTTCTTTGTTGCGAGGTGAACGCAAAAACGGATAAACCTGTATCGTTTTACCTAATAAGAACATATGTT
>JAEOTF010000148.1 GCA_016840025.1 Candidatus Hodarchaeota archaeon | reverse complement strand
TCAACTCGTTCTTTAAGTAAAGAAATTCCTTCAATTACTCTTTCAGTTATTGTATTTGGGTTAGTGATTCCTGTAAAATAAATATCATGTGCCTTAAGGTAAAATAGATCAGATACTGGTTGTTGGATTAAACTTAAACCAATCGTAGATGGCGGTCCTATGTCTGATTGTCCAATATCAGCGTCGATAATCGCTGTATCATACTGCATTCTCAATGCATAGTTTGCAAAAAAAGTGCAAAAAGTACTTTTTCCACAATCAATATTTCCAAGAATTAAACTTGTACTAGGTTTTTGTTTTCTAAGAATTTCTTCACTTATTATCTTCCAAGAATCTGGTATAGTACTTCCAGTTATCTCATTAGTATCAGATTTACTACTTATTTTTAAATCAAATCTTGAATTCTTCTCAGCTTCAAATGGAAGTGTTTTTCCTCTCCTAATAATTACCTTTTTGTGCAATACCATGGAGGATCCTAAAATCGATACTTTACCTTTTTTTAATGTGATTGAAGCGGGTCCACTGACAAGGAGAGTATTTCCTTTTTCAACAGTTCTTTCCATTTTACCGTTTCCTATCCAGTTCATGGCCATTCCGCATAGATATTTTTATCGCCTAAAGTACATCTGTTGAATCATTACGATAATTATGATCTTTCTTAATAGTCTTCGTTGTTCCGTCTTCTTCAACAGATTCTATAATAACATTATCGGGCAGTTCTTCGTTTAATAATGCAAATAGTCTTTTTTGTTCTTCCTTTACTCCATTCCCAATCTTTACGATTTTCTTTTCCGCTTTCGTTTGGTTTAATATGTGAATAATTTCCTTTACTTTTTCCTCAATATTTATGAGTTCCATTTTTTTTAAAATAATGCCATCACCTAAAACAGTTAAACCTAACTTCTTCCCAGGATCAATTCCAATTATTATCTCACGAAAATCTTTTTTTCCTCTAAGTAACTGAACTGCGTCATCGACAACCTGAGATGGCTCTGCCAATTCATCATAGATAAGAATTTCTGAAAAATCAATTTTGCTTCTTTCAGACTCTGGAGTAATAGTAACTCTTACATAAAATGGGATAAAGTCTTTCGAAGTGAGACTTATAAATTGTAACCCCCTTCTTTTAACTTCTGAAACAAGTTTATAATATGCTTTTCCTGACGTTGTTAGTATTCCAATCTCTCGGGTCATCACATCGCGCTCATCTATAAATTATAAAATTTCATCCTAATTAGAATTTTTTTCAAATATGGTTCAATAATTATTGATTGTCTATTATTAGGATATATTGAGCTATGAACTCTTTTTAATGATCGGACAATCACTTGAAATATTTTCCCTGTTAGTATTATAAATTAAATACTTTAAATATACATCTAATGCTGAATGTGATAAGATATCAACCTATATAGAGTAATTGAAGTTGTAGAATCGCTTTCCTTAATAGTGTACAATAGAAAGGTGAATGAGATGAAGTATGTGATGGTTATTGCGGATGGTATGGCAGATTATCCTGTTAAAGATCTCGGAGGGCTGACTCCACTTCAGGTGGCTAATCATCCAAATATGGATAAAATTATTTCCCGAGGTGTATGTGGAACCCTTACCACTGTACCTAATGGCTTAGAAGTCAATACGGATGTTGCTGTTTTCTCAATTTTAGGATATGATCCTAAAAAATATTATAATGGTAGAGGGCCTTTAGAAGCTGCAAGTCAGGGAATTTTTTTAGACAAGGAAAGTATAGCTTTTAGATGTAATATTATCTCGGAGAAGGATGGTGTTTTATCTGATTATTCAGCTGGACACATTGAGACTGTGTATGCTAAGAAGCTTATCACTTGCTTAAATAGAGAACTCGGTGTTTTGGGAGAAATCACATTTTATCCTGGGGTTGATTATAGGCATTTACTCGTTTTTAGAGGTCCTGATTATTCTAAGGCAGTTACCTGTTTTCCTCCTCATGATGCAGTGGGTAAACCCATCAAAGAGCTTAGGGTTACACCCCTCAACAAGAGCGGTGCTAGAATGGCTACTCTTTTAAACAAGATGATTCTGAAATCGAGGGATATCCTTTCGAACCATCCTGTTAATATTGAAAGAATCAGTAAAAATCAGAATCCAGCTAATATGATCTGGCCGTGGAGTCCAGGGAAAGCACCAAAATATCCAAAATTGATGGAAAAATATGGTATAACTGGGGCTGTGATCTCTGCTGTTGATGTGATAAAGGGGATTGGCATCTATGCGGGGATGAGTATTATAGAAGTTCCAGGTGTAACAGGGTACATAGACACAAATTATGAAGGAAAAGCTAAATATGCCTTGAAAAGTCTAGAGGATCATGATTTTGTACTCATTCACGTTGAAGCTCCGGATGAAGCTGGACATATGGGTGATTATCATCTAAAAATTAAAACTATAGA
Source organism: Candidatus Hodarchaeota archaeon (assembly GCA_016840025.1). The sequence goes on along the minus strand of JAEOTF010000148.1, from coordinate 2,526 downwards.
AGATCTTGATGCAAGGTTACTGAGTATTATCTTAAATGAGGTTAAAGATGATTTTACAATCGCTATACTTTGTGATCATCTAACACCAGTTACTATAAGAACGCATACATCAGACCCTGTTCCTTTTGCAATTTATTCTAATTTAAATAAAAAAAATAATATACTCTCTCATTTTGATGAAATATGTATCAAGCAAAGCTCCTTGCATATAAAGAGAGGTTCTAGGTTTTTCCAATTCTTTTTAAGATATGGAAAAAATTAGTATATTTTTTTCCTTTTTCTCTTTAAAATGTTTGCTGCTTTAGTAGGCAGTCCCCAGAGTTCTATAAACCCTGGTGCCCAAGTCTGATCGAAGGTTGTAAAACTCTCATAAGTGGCAAGTTTCAGATTATATAAGGACATGGGTGAGGATCTTCCAACTACGCGAAGACTCCCTTTATATAGTTTAACTTTAACATTTCCCAATACTCTCTCTTGGGTTTTATCTATAAATGCTTCTAAAGCTTCTTTTAAGGGTTCCATCCATAACCCTGAATAGACTAGGAATGTCCATTGATCATCTATAAGTTTCTTGAATGATAATTCGTGCTTTGTAAGAACCATTTTCTCTAAATCTTTATGGGTCTCTAAAATAACTGTTGCAGCAGGGCATTCATAGACTTCTCTCGATTTGATCCCTATGAGTCGGTCCTCCATATGGTCTATACGTCCAATGCCATGTTTTCCAGCTATCTCATTTAACTTCTCAATTAATGTTATAGGCTCCAATGGCTCTTCATTTAGTGCATATGGGATGCCTTCTCTGAAATTAATAGTGAGATATTCTGGTTTATTCAAAGCTTTTTCAGATGATTCTGTCCATTCAAAAACGTCTTCAGGTGGTTCATTACTTGGATCTTCAAGAGGTCCAGATTCGATGGATCTTCCCCAAAGATTTTGATCTATGCTGTACACTTTGTTCTTCTCAAAGGCTAGGGGTATCTTATTTTCTTTAGCATACTTGATCTCTTCATCTCGTGATAGATCCCACTCTCTTATTGGTGCAATAATCTTAAGGTTTGGTGCTAATGATTTTATTGTGACATCAAAACGAACTTGGTCGTTCCCTTTCCCTGTACATCCATGAGCTACTCCAATTGCCTCTTCTTTCTTTGCAACTTCGACCAATTTTGAAGCTATTAGTGGCCGAGATAACGCGGCACTCATTGGGTATTTTCCTTCATAGAGAGCATTCGCTTTTATAGCTTGAAAAATATATTTTTTGACAAATTCTTCTTTTGCATCAATGGAATAGTGTTTGATTGCACCGATGGTCTTCGCTTTTTCCTCAATATTTTTTAAATTGGACCCCTGACCCACATCCACGGTCATAGTTATGACGTCTACATCGTATTTTTCTTGGATCCATTTTATCGAAATAGAAGTATCTAATCCTCCAGAGTAAGCTAAAACAATTTTATCTCTCATTTTTAATCTACCTAATCTACTTGACTCTTATGAGTATGATAAATCTGAGAAATAAAGAAAAATACTTATTCTCCCCAATCTTCCTTCTCAATTGACAGTCTTTGTATTTCTACCTGATTTGCTTCAATTTTTTCAACTTCAAGTTCAAGACCACAATCAGAACATTCAATAATCTCTCCAACCATAACATCGTCAGGTATTTCAATCTCTGCTTCACAGTCTGGACACTTTCTTAAAATCATTTTTAATCGTCTTCCTTTTAATGTTAAGTCTAACTTAGCTTCAGTTATTCCCCTTTTTAGACTTTTAGGTTTAATATATTTGTATCGTTGAATTAATAGTTAAATATTGCAAGTGTGTTTTTTGCTTGTTCGATCAAGTCTGTTAAAGCTATGAAAGCCTTTCCAACATCTTTATTTGATAAAACTATAATTGTGTCAGTGTAACAACTCATCGTTTCCTCAATATTTACTCTCTTCATTGAAACTGGATTGTAGAAAGTTAAAGCACATCCAGGTGTATCTATTATCTCTTTTGGACTATTGATGATAATTTCTGCAAGATTCTGTTTTGCGTCTAAAATATTTGTCTTCTGAAACAATTTATATATGTCATTAAATTTGTTTTGGTGAAATATTAAAGTTATAATGGATGTTCCTTCAAGAACCTGAAAGAAATCTTGAGGCCATTTAGATAACGCTTTCTTGGTAGTTTCCAATGTATCTTTTGTTTTTTCTATCGAAATCTTAGCTACATTAGTTCTTAAATTCATTCCACTTTTTGCGATTATCATTTGAATTTTTTCTTGAAGTAATGGATACTCTACTTCAGTACGTTTCACGGAGCTTATTAAGCTCTCTATATTGACACTTTTTCTAAGGATTTTCTCAACAGAAGGTTTGAGTAACCTTGCTACAGCACTATGATTGGCATATTTTTTTTGTAATGCGATTTGTAATGCTGAATCGGTTTTTATGAGGTTCTGTACGATTTCAGTGATTGAATTGACCATATTTGGTCACTAATACCTTTATTTATAAGAAAATGGCCAAAAAATAT
>JAEOTF010000147.1 GCA_016840025.1 Candidatus Hodarchaeota archaeon | reverse complement strand
CGGTTTCTAGAGTTAGATCACTGGGGGTGGGGGTGGAGTATTCCATGGAAACAGCGTACCTTAATTGAGGCACAATTAGAGTCTCTTCAATTTCCCACTCCCAAGAATCAGCCCATAGAACTACAGGTGTGGGTGCCCAACTATGATCGACCATGGCGGCGGATCATTGGGTGGTCTTCTCCTCAGGCCACCGAAGTGTGGGACGTTCTCACGGAGAATGGAGAACTCCCCGCTTCTACAGTCTTACAGCTCCAGAAAAACCGCCGGGACATCGAAGTGTTGTACGGGTGGTTAAAACGCCAAACAACCTTGAAAACGCCGTTAGGCACCTAATGGGAGAGTTTTGTGATCCATTGTCTGCTTTTAGTTTTACTCCAAGTAGTTCTCGTATTTTTCTTGTTGCTTTTAGGAATTCCACGGTGACAAGAGGGATTTACGCTGCTTTTACGGATTTTGCGATATTCGGATTCGACCCTTTGGCTTAATTGCCCGCTTTTACAACGAAAGCGGATTTTTTTCAAAGGAGGTGAGGAATAAAACCGAATTTGATGTTTTTTCAGGAAAAGGAGAAATCTTATAAACTACTCCTCATCCGAGAAAAAGTAAGAGCAATCTGTATCTTTCTCTTTCGAGCTTCGAGTTCATTATGAGAATGTATTTGCTATCACGTCATATAAAAGGGAATAGAATGAGCTTCCAACTTTCTGGTCAAAATACTCCTTAATATCTCGGTATTCTTGTCCACTTTCTTAAAAATTTCCAATGAGGTTGTAGAGTTGATGATCCAAGTAAATATTAGCTAATAAATTAGTAAACATTCCAGAATAGGAACAAGTTACGCTCTATAAGGCACAACACTAATGAAATCCAAGAAAACTGGCAATAATTATAAATTATTTTAAGAGAACTAAATATTGATCATATTAACTAATACTGATTTTCTCAGATAATCTGTGATAATATCTCCATATTTGTTCCTTAGATAATTGGCTTATTAGAGTCTATTTAATAAAGAAATTAAGATTTTTGTTGGAAAAACACAAGTATTCAAGTAATTGAAAAAGGTATAAATAGAGGGAGAGGGGTAATTATCATCTTGGTTACTGATAACTTTTTATTTAATCGAAAAGGTTGTAGTAAAACAAGAATCAGGAAGCGCGTTTGGAAGAAATTCCTTGATTGTGGAGTAGAATTAAACCAAACTGCGATAAAACACCAATAACAATCTCAATCTTCCTTAAAAAAAGAGAGTAAGGGCTTAAAATGATGGAAAATAGATTTCATTTTAAAACAGAGAGATTTTTTGAATCTAAAGCGATTCCTGATTTTGGTAACTAAGGATCTACCATGTGTAAAGCTTAAGGATTGAATTGTCATGAAAAGAAAGTTAATCTTCATACCAATATTTCTAATTCTCCTTTTATCTCTTCAATATGGAAACCAAAATCTCAATACAAACTCGGAAAATCGGATTGGCAACCAACAAAGATGGATTATGCAAACGGATTATAATTCACTAATGTTGGATAAAGATTTTGATTTTGCAACTCCAACTACTGTAGAAGGTAAATTAGAGGTTGGTTCTCAGATCATAAGTAGAAGTTTTACGTCAGTTGCCGAATGGCAACCGCCAATAGTCGGTTATCAAGGAGAAGTGATTTCTCGCACTGGAGAAGTAGCATATGTATATATGAGTGATTTTGCTGCTGCAAACTCCTACAAAGGATTATTGGAGGCAAACGGATATCCAACAACCCTTATTCCCATTCAGAGTATCACTGAGGGAATATTTGATGATTATGACTTAATAATTCTTGCAGATGATACGGGATGGAATAAGTACTGGGGTACAGATCCAAGCCAAGCCACAATCGTTTATAATTCTGGAAAACGGGTCCTCGGACTTGGTGAAGGAGGATATGCATATTTTGGGCAAGTAGATCTATATATTGGTAGTTCACACGGAAACCAGGGTGTTCATGGAAACCTTGATAGTATAGTTGTAGTAGATGATACCCATTTAATATTCAATTCACCTAATTCCATAGACTCAGGAACAATTCAATTATACAACTATGATTCTAGACAAGTAAGTATTCATTTTTCAACAACACCTGAAGATGTTGTCTTGTTAGGACAAGAACCAGCAAGTGAACATTATCCAATTGTTTTGGAAAAAGGAAGATACCTACTCTGGGGTTTCAGGGAATCTGTGGATATGATGACTCAAACAGGAAAAGATCTAATGGTTAATGTTATATCTTACCTCTCAGGACACTGGGGTCCCATCTACATCGATAGTAATGATGATTTCAATACATATGGCTTTCCAGGGGATGGAACTGAAAACAATCCTTATATCATTGGTGGTTATAGGATTATTGATACTACAGCCACTTTAATCCATATTCAAGATACAACCGCGTATTTTATTGTCAAAAATAACCTCCTTGATGGTATAGAGGGGATTTATGATGGAATATATCTGCTGAGGGTCACACATGGCACAATATCCGACAATAATATTCATAACTGCAATATAGGTGTTTTTCTTTCTGCATCTAATGAGAATAAGATCACTAACAATCTCATAACCAACAATAGGGCTCATGGTGTTTACATACAACATTCTAACAATAATGTCATCGAGTATAACACTATCTCAGATAGTGGTGCCTTATTTTCAAGTGAGAGTCGTTCCATTAATGGACGTTCGATAGGACATGGGATCTGGCTCAATCCATCAACACAAAATACAATCTCTAATAATGAGATTTACAATAGTAATGGCGATGGGGTCTACCTAGATGGTTCTAATGATAACACTATTTCAGAAAATAGCATCCATCATAATAAAGACCTCACACTCACACGGGGACGCTCGATAGGGCATGGAATCTGGCTGAATCCGTCCCTTGGCAACAATATCAACGGTAATGACGTTTATGCGAATGGTGAATCGGGAATTGGGCTATTACTCTCTAATGATACTTCTATAGTTGACAATTTTGTGCATGAAAATGAAGTAACTGGTGTAACTCTCCAATATTCGAATTATAATACTATAGACCAGAATTTCATTGGTATGAATGGTGCTGGAAGTACACGGGGATCGTCGATTGGTCACGGGATCTGGCTTAATCCCTCAACGTACAATACAATCTCTAACAATGAGATTTACAATAACAATGGCGATGGGGTTTACTTGGACCACTCAAATGACAACACTATTTCAGGAAATGATATCCATCATAACAAAGTCCTCATGCCCACGCGCGGACGCTCAATTGGCCACGGAATCTGGCTTAATCCGTCCCTTGGCAACACAATCACCGGTAATGATGTTTATGCGAATGGTGAATCGGGAATTGGGTTGTTACAATCTAATTATACTATGATAGCGAACAATACTGTATATGAAAATGAGGCAACTGGTGTTAATCTCCAATATTCGCATTATAATACAATAGATCAGAATTCTATTGGAGTAAATGGTGCTGGAAGTACACGGGGAGGCTCGATTGGACATGGGATCTGGCTCAATCCATCAACACATAACACAATCTCTAACAATGACATTTACAATAACAATGGTGATGGGGTTTACTTAGATCACTCCAATGAGAACACTATTTCAGGAAATGCTATCCATCATAATAAAAACCTCACACTCACGCGGGGAAGCTCAATAGGGCATGGGATCTGGCTAAATCCCTCCCTTGGCAACACAATCACCGGTAATGACATTTATGCGAATGGTGAATCGGGAATTGGGTTGTTACTATCTAATTATACCACGATAGCGAACAATACTGTGTATGAAAATGAGGCAACTGGTGTTAATCTCCAATATTCGCATTATAATACCATAGATCAGAATTCTATTGGAACAAATGGTGCTGGAAGCACACGGGGAGGCTCGATTGGACACGGGATCTGGCTCAATCCATCAACACATAACACAATCTCCAACAATGAGATTTATAGTAACAACGGTGATGGGGTTTATTTAGATCACTCCAATGAGAACACTATTTCAGGAAATACCATCCATCATAATAAAGTCCGCATCCCCACACGGGGACGCTCAATCGGGCATGGAATCTGGTTAAATCCGTCCCTTGACAACAAAATCACCAGCAATAACGTTTATGCGAATGGAGAATCGGGAATTGGGCTGTATTTATCTAATCATACCACTATTGTCGACAATTATGTGCACGAAAATGAAGCAACTGGTGTTACTCTCCAATATTCAAATTATAATACCATAGATCAGAACTTCATTGGAGAGAATGGTGCTGGAAGCACCCGGGGTTCATCAATTGGTCATGGGATCTGGCTCAATCCATCAACACATAACACAATCTCCAACAATGAGATTTATAATAACAATGGTGATGGTGTCTACTTAGATCACTCCAATGAAAACGTTATTTCAGGAAATGCAATTCACCATAATAGTAATATCAATCGTGGACGATCTATTGGTCATGGAATCTGGCTCAATCCATCCCTCGGCAATACAATCATTGACAATGACGTTTATGCGAATGGTGAATCGGGAATCGGATTGTTACAATCTAATGAGACTATCATCGCTGATAACCTCATACATGACAATGGGGAGAATGGTGTTTCTCTCCAGTATTCTAACGATAACTTTATAGACAGTAACATCATTACGCAGAATGGTGTAGGTAGACGGGGACGCTCAATTGGCCACGGAATTTGGCTCAATCCGTCCCACAACAATGTAATTCTCAACAACACTGTATCTAACAATCAAGGTACTGGACTTACGCTGTATCAATCCAGTAATACCACCACTTATAGCAACACCATTTCTAATAACTCTCTCTATGGAGTCAACATCACGCTTGGTGCAGATGATAATGCTATAGCATTGAACAATTTCCTTAATAATTATCCAAATGGAACAGCCCAAGCAACTGATGATGGTGTTGACAATTTATTCCTCTATAACCATTGGAATGATCATGATAACACAGATGGTGACGGGAATAATATTGCAGACGACCCAGATCCCATTGATGGTAATGCTAACAGCGAAGATATTGCTGGAGTGGCAACAATAATTACCGAGACTGGGGACTATCTAATGCCTCCGATTATCTTATTCCCCAATTACCACGATAAGGTAACTGGATACGTAGATGTGCAGTGGTTAATGGCGATCGACTCTTATGGTCATGACATCACTTATGATTTCTGGTATTCTCCAAATGCTGGAAAGGATTGGATACTTGAAGCAACGGGATTAACAGAAACTAATTATCTGTGGGATACAAACGACTTTAAATCGGGTAGTCGGTACAAAATAAAAATCGTCGCAACCTGTTCTGAAGGTGAAAGTACTGAAGCTATATCTGGCAAGTTCGAAATTTTCAAGATTAAGAAGACTGGGTTCCCGAATCCGGATAATAAACTCCCGGCTACTGATTTGATGACCACAACAACTGCAACTGCAACAGCTGGCTCACTCATCGGTGTAGTGCTTTCAATGGGTGTAGTAATATCAATTCGAAGATTTAGACGACAATTTTGAGAAGTAAAGCTACTTAATTCCCCCTGTTCATCCCTTTTTTTTTCCTTTTCTTTTTTTTATGTCTGTCTTCTTCTTCTTATTTATTATCAGTTTTAATGAAAAGTTTTAATTGTTGGCAAAATTTCGCTATTAATACTGGAGGTTTTTCATCCTGCCTTTCCAATCCATGCGCGATCGCTTTAAGAGAAGAAAAATCGAGTATGTTGCCCATGAACAGATACCTGAGTTACAACGGGTTGAAGATCTTCTATATAAGGGAGAGCTTGGAAAAGCGTTAGAAACGATAGAAAAACTTGAAGAAAAGGGGAAATTAGATGAAGATGGGCAATTACGGAGTGAGATTCTCAAAAGCCATGTTTTAGTCGAGAAGGGTCAAGCTGATGAGGGATTAAAACTTGCTAAAAGTGCCCATAACAAAAGTCAAAAATCAGGTAGCGCATTAACTATAATTGATGCTCTTATTGCTAGAGCAAATGCTCATCTTCGGCTAGGGAAATTCAATGATACTCTTGGTGATACTGGTGAGGGTGAAGACATACTCACAACAATGGTTGAAGACCAACTCGAGTTTAAGAAGAGAGATTCCACTCTAAAACTTATTAAAGGAAAAGTTTACAGAATGACTGGGGAATTTGATCCTGCACTTGAATTCTTACAAGATTCCTCAGCAATGAAACTAGAACTAGGAAATGTTTTCGCTACAGCAGAACCCCTGAATGAGATAGGAATTCTCTATGCACAAAAGGGAGAACTAGACCAAGCTTTGTCTCATCTTAAGCAAAGTCTGAAAATCTATAAAGACGCTAGAAACAGGGGGCAGATGGTCAAGATACGGAACAATATTGCAATGATTTATTCCATGAAAGGCGAACATGATCTAGCATTAGAATCCTATCAAAAAGCTTTAACATTAGGCGAAAAAACCGGAAATAAGAGATATATATCCATTATCTCAATGAATATAGGTCTGATTTACTTCAATAGAGGGGAATTAAATTCTGCATTAGATTATTTTCAAAAAAGTTCAGCAGTTCTTGAAGAGCTAGAGAATAAAGCAGATCTAGCAGTATGTCTTAACAATATCGGCAGGGTATATGAGATTAGAGGAGAATTAGACCAAGCTTTAGAGTTCTATCAGCGTAGTCTTACAATAAATGAAGAGTTAAACGTGAAGCAGGAGATAGCAACTGGCCTTCACAACATTGGTAAGGTATATCACGAAAGAGGAGACTTTGAATCTGCTTCAACTTATTTTGAGCAAAGCATGCAAATGAATTTAAAACTTGGAAACACACTTGATATGTCTGAAACACTTTCCAATCTGATCACTCTTGCTGTGATCCAAAAAGACATTGATACTGCTCAATCACGCCTTGATGAATTGCAGAAGATGAACGAAAAAGAGGAAAATAAGGTTATCGACCAAACATATCGGCTATCAAAGGCAGTGATATTAAGAGAAAGTGATAGAGTTATCAAAAGGGCTGAAGCTCAACAAATATTTAAACAAATAGCCGATGAAGAGATAATAAATCTAGATACGACCGCTGAAGCTATGTTTAATCTTTGTGAATTACTTTTACTGGAACTGCAGACTTCTGGAAGCGAAGAAGCTCTAAATGAACTCAAAACTATACTTCAACGAATGTTACAATTTGCAGAAGACCAGCACAATTATTCGTTATTTGTTGAGACTCATCTTTTGCAATCAAAAACAGCTTTATTAGAGCTTGATGTGGAAAAAGCGAAACAATTATTAATGCAAGCTCAGCTTATTGCCGAAGAAAAAGGCTTAATAAGATTGGCAATGATGGCATCAGGTGAATTTGACTCATTGTTAGATCAAGTTAGTAAATGGGACAGTTTTATCGACAGAGAAGTGTCAATGAAAGAGAGACTTGAATTAACCAGACTCGAAAACATGGTCACGCGGCTTATCCATAAACGGACAGGTGATGTTCCCGTAGCTCAACCTGAGGAGCCTGTAATGCTGTTAGTCCTATCGAAAACTGGTTTGAGCTTATTTTCTCGATCCTTTGGTGAAGAGAGTCGGGTGGATGACCAACTTGTTGGGGGTTTCTTAACAGCTCTAACCAGTTTTGGCTCTGAAATCTTTTCTGAATCAGGAGCCATTGATCGTATCATGTATGAAGAATACACCGTAGCTTTAAGAGGTTCGGATCCCTTAGTGTTCTGTTACATGTTTAAAGGTCAATCTTATACTGCTTTGCAGAAATTAGACCAAGTTTTAGCAAAAGTACAAGAAACTTCATCTATATGGAATGGATTGCTTGGTACTTTGGATACAGGAGATCTACTCAGTCCAACTGAAACAGGAAAACTAGAAAATATCATCAATGGAATATATCAGTTGTAAGACATTCGATTCTACTAATTTCCTAGTTTAGTGTTATGATTATTAATGTAGATTTCCCAAGGCTTCATTTAGAGCATTTTTCAAATCTACTACGTCTTCTATGCCCACACTCATGCGTATTAAGCTATCATTGATCCCTAATCTAGCTCGTTCTTCTGAAGATAAATATGAGTGACTTGTTGCTGCAGGTTGAGTAATTAATGATTGTACTCCCCCGAGAGAGGTAGCGAATTCGAATATTTCTACGTTTTCTAAGAAATTAACTGTTTGTTCAAATGATCCATCAATTTCAAAAGAGAGTACTCCACCAAAACCTCGCATTTGTCGTTTAGCTAGTTCATGTTGCGGATGGCCTAACAAACCAGGATAGAAGACCTTACGTATTTGAGAATGATCTTCAAGAAAACGAGCTATCTCAAATGTGTTTTTATTGTGCTGTTGTACTCTAAGTCCTAGAGTTTTTAGACCACGTAAAAGTAGCCAAGCAGTATTAGCGTTCAAAGTACCCCCAATGGTTATGGTTGTCGTCCATAATTGATCGATCAACTCTTGTGAACCCACAATGACTCCTGCGGTTATGTCATTATGTCCACCTAGATATTTAGTTGCGCTATGACACACTAGGTCGAACCCTAATTCAATGGGATTCTGGTTTATAGGCGTCGCAAAGGTATTGTCACATACTGCAAGACAGTTATTCTCGTGAGCTACTTCTACTGTTTCTTTCAAAGGTTGAATAGCTAATAATGGATTTGTAGGAGATTCAGCATAGATTATTCGTGTCTTTCCTGGTTCAACAGCAGATTTTAGTGCATCTAAATCCCCTGAAGGGATAAGAGATGTTTTAATGCCAAACCGTGGTAAGATAGTGTTGAATAATTTCAAAGTTCCTCCATAGCAGTCCTCAACAGCAACGATATGATCACCTGTCTCTAAGAAACAAAATAGGATTGAAGAGATAGAGGCCATTCCTGAAGCTAAAATTAAGGCGTCTTCTGCTTTTTCTAATACACTCATTTTCCGAGCCACTGCATCTACAGTGGGATTACCCCATCTACTATAGATATATCTCGCCTTACGGTCGGTGACAGCTTCATTTTGGGCTTTAACTGTATCAAACCCAAAAGTATCGGTAAGATATATGGGAGTGGTGACTGAACCGGTTTGGGAATCACGTTTTTCCCCTGCATGGACAGATTTTGTATTAAAAGAGCGATTATTCATTTTTTTCACAATCTCCGTAAATACAACCAATATGAGAAGGTTCCAATAGCAAAAATGCCAATACACCAGACTGAAACATACCAAAACTGAAATAGAATCATTGAAAGACTTGCATTTTTAGCCATTATGAGCTGAAATGCTTCAATCGATTTTGTAAAGGGTAAACTTTCACCAAATCTCTGAGCAGGTTCTGGTAAAACACTTAAGGGGAAAACTGCTCCAATAAAGAATTGAATGGGGAGAATAAATAATGCATACATCGATTTAGCTGTTGCGAAATCTTTTGCGATTGCACTTATGAATAAGCCTAATCCGATTGAGCATATCCCTGTCAATATTACCATAGGAACCAGTAACTCTAAATTCCAATAGAGATCAACATCAAATACTAAGATACCTGTTAAGCATACTTCAACAACGGAAATAAAGACCAATACTAGACAGGTTAGGGCCTTCCCGGTAAGAACAGCTGCAGAAGAGGTTGGTGAGGTAATAAGACGACTTATAGTCCCCAATTTCTTTTCATAAACAATAGAATTTAATGCTTCCTTTGAACCGACCCAAAGGATGATCATACCCATCATTCCGGGTACAAGATAGTCTATCCTTTCAAAATGTCTTTGATAAGGAGGATTATTCCGAGTTGGGGAGATCGGATGGGCAACAAAGTTTACTGAGCTTTGATATTCAATTGGGAGCAAGAATCTGAAAACTTCATCTGTGACATATTCTTCTCCTAAAAAGACCGGAATAGTACCCAAAATTGCTGCATAGGTTACATCTGCTGCTGTTGGATCGGTTGGATCTATATAGAGCGTAAGTTTTCCTTCTTTTGGAATTTTATTTCCACTTTCATCAACATAACGAAGATATAAACATTCTGTGAAGTTTTCTGGTATTATTATGATAGCATTTATTTTGTTTTGCTGCATATCATACATTGCGGAATTCTCTTCGTTTAAAGAACCAATTTTATCATAATGGGTAAGAGTAAAATTCCGTTGGAGTATTTCGATATAGCTAAAGGAGAACTTTGTGTCATTATACAAAGTACCATTTATAGGTATAAAAGCGTCATCGTCATTATTGATTACTCCTATCCGAATTGGTCCCATAATTTCTGATCCAATGGTATAACCCATTAACAAAACAAATAATACGGGGAATAAGAGAGTTATTGCTACATTAGTTGGGGTACGCCAAAATTTGCGCATATCTTTGAGAAAAATCGCGAACACTTGTCGAAAAAACATTTTTCTGATTCCTTTGGAATTATGGACCGCTAATTTCATTAATGATTTGATTAGTAAATTGTTGCTTATTAAGCTAAAGATAACCTAAATCTGATAAGCGTTTCTTTATAATGGCCTCTGATTCTTCATCAAGCTTCGAATCCTTTGTAGTTATGTGAGTAGGCTCAGAGACCATTACAATCTCTTCTTTTCGAGATGCTAATTCTGATTCAGGATCAAACACTTCCCTGAGTACTCTACCTTCTATATCGGATGGAATAGGTACATTTAGAAGAAATAGAATAGTAGGAGCTAAGTCAATAATTTGTACTGGGTTTATGGTTAATTTTTTCGAGATTCCTGGGCCAACAATTGATAAAATACCAAACTGATCATGTACACCCTTCCACACTTCTCCATCGTTTCCTAAGTAACTACTTTTGATATAAACATCGGAGATAGCAATTTTAGATGAAGGAACTAAAAGTAGATCAGGGGCAGATTCGATGAATGGTCCAGAATAAACCTCTTCTCGTAATAAAATATTATCGAATATCTTTTTACCAGTATCTGGATCCAGAATTGCATTCAATTCGGTTTTTAACGTTTTTAAGATAGTATTCCGGTTTTGAATAGCATAAGCGTTGCATTTATTTATATAGAGTGCAGAAGAGATCGGAAATATAAGGGAATTCTCCCAATCTAACTTGGATTCCATACCTTCCAGTTTTCTTCCCCTACCTTTTCCAGGAACCATCCGTGCAATTTTATGCTGAGTGGTAGGAGACACTATTTTTCGTAGTACCCCCAAAAGTCGTAATTTTGTTAATAATCTAATCGTACGATCAAATGTAAGGCCAATTTTTCCACTTATTCCAAATAGGGTCCCAAAATCAAATGTTCGTTTCGTTTTAACAAACTTATGCGTTTCTAGGAAGGGATATAAATAAAAAACCGTTTTTGGTCTCTTAAAACCATGGTCTGACATTAAAAGAAAGTACCAATGGTTCTGTAGATACGACCTCACACGACCTAATTGTTTATCGATATATACTAGAACATCAGTAGTAATTTCGCCATTATAATCAAAATGCTGGACAGAATCGGTTATATATATGGTGCAATGAATAAAATGATATTCTTGAGACTTGATGGCTTTAATAGCGAGATCAAACCGACTTCTTATTACCTCTAACAATGAATCTAAGGTCTTTGTATCTTGGGTAATGTAGCCTTCTGGGAGTATTTGCCAGCCTTCTTTCTTTAATTGTTCTTGAACCTTAGTCGGTCTAGCAAAATTATTGCGATTAGCAAGTGGTCCTGACACAAAAAAGCCATTAATTTCTTTTGGAGGTTCTCCTGTAGGGAAATTGATTACTGCGGATTTCATTTGATTTTTTCCTAAAATGTCCCAGATCTCATCTCCAGAAAAGCAGTTTGAATTGCTTGTCATTATTTTTTGACGCTTAAAATCGGGATACACCATACCAAATGCGTATCCAATTGCTGCTGGGTTTTTCCCCATGCTATAGGCTTTCCAAGCAGGATATGTTATTGGTGGATTGGTTGATTGGAGTGTTGTACGGACACCTGACTGTAAAAGTGCCTTAAGATTAGGTAATAGTCCTTTTTCTAAGAGAGGATCAATAATGTTCCATGATCCACCATCTAAACCTAGGATAAACACTCTAGACAGTCAGTACACCCCTTGAGATTGTTAAACAGATTTTCAAAGGATTTCATTTGGTTAAAGTTGTATGGATTTATGTATTTATTCGAATGATTCAGAAATGGATAGAAACAATGAATTCTCTTGCATTGAAACGTTTTCGTTAACAATAGTTTTTTTGATCTTCTTATTCTTTTTAATAAAAAATAATATATTTGGCCAGAATCTCGATAATATTGGGTTATATGAGATCTATATAGAAATTTAGGAGAAAAGTTTTAATTCCTGAAAATTTTAGGGCTTTTAGTTAATTGGATGTGAAAATTGGGGCTTTTAAACTATTCTGTGAGAAAACAAATAAGTTTTAGCAAGATATTAAACAGAATATTCGGATTTAATTAAAAATGAAAAAAAATGAGAATAATTCAATAAATAGGACAGAATTTATTGCAGGAAAGGATCCTTTTAGAAAAGTAAGACAAAAAGGGGCAGTACCTTGGATTGTAGCCCATATTCTTCACGGATCAAATAAATTCTTAGTTTTAATTGTCTTTTTTGTGACAATTGCATTTACTAGTACTAGTTCTGCTATATCAATTATAGTTGGTAAAGCTATTGATGATTTAAGTAGTGAAGTAAGCACGAATAGTGTGTTATACTATTCTTTAATTGTTTTTGTTCTGGCGGCAACAAGTCCGATATTAGATGCAGTCGGTACCCTAGCTCGTGAAATCATCGCTCAAAGATGTGAAAGAGATGCACGTCATGAATTTTATTCTAATCTGCTGGGAAAGAGCCAAAGCTTTCACGATCAACAAAAGATCGGTGATATCATGGCACGTACTACAAATGATGTCCGTATGCTGAATTTCCTGATAAGCCCTGCACTTACTCTTATTTTTGAATCGTTTACAGCCTTAATAGTACCTATTCTATTTATTGCATATTTTTTTCCTACTGAATTGTTATTAGTCCCCCTTATTTTTTGTGTTTTCTTTCTCATTACTCTTCGAGACTACACACGAAGGCTTACTCCGGTGTCAGGTAAATTGCGGGGGGAATTCGGGCAGATGAACGCAATATTAAATGAAACACTTTCGGGAATTGATGTGGTTAAAGGTAGTACACAAGAGAAAAAGGAGCTTCAGAAATTTCTGGGAGTAGCTAGAAGTTATAGAAGTTCATTCGTCGAGCAAGGAGAAATCATGGCGAGATATATCCCTCTATTACTGATTGCAGTAACCATAACACTTGGTCTTGCTCATGCAATTTATCTTAATCATGAAGGACTTATAACAGTAGGACAAATCGTCGCCTATGTTGCATTACTGAGTAACCTACGATTTCCTACGTTCATCAGTATCTGGGTTTTTAACTTACTTAAATTAGCAATAGCTGGTTCAGAAAGATTACTAGAAACGATGAACAAGGAAACAGAGATTGATGAAAACGTCGAGGGGATCAGGAAAAAGATCAAAGGGCACATAAAATTTGAGAATGTTTCATTTTTATATCCGGGGTCTACGAAACCAGCGTTAAAAAACTTGAATTTTGAGGTTAACCCAGGGCAAACCATCGCTATTGTTGGTACTACAGGTTCAGGTAAAACTTCCATGACAAAGTTATTGTCTAGGCTTTATGACGTAAATGAAGGAAAAATTGAAATAGATGGAACTGATATTCGAGACTTTAGACTTGAGTCATTAAGATCTCAAATCGCATAT
>JAEOTF010000146.1 GCA_016840025.1 Candidatus Hodarchaeota archaeon | reverse complement strand
TAGTCATATCATCCCAGATTTTATCATCAGACGTGACTTGATCATATGTCTTTTCCAAATCTTTAGTGATCTTTTCTACTTCTTTGATCCAATCATCAACTTCCTCTCTTTTCTGTTTTTTTCGTCTAACAATCACAACCTCTTTACAAGATTTATTGCCTTTAAATAAGATTTCCTGCCAAAAGATTGACTTGTGCGCAATGACGTTTGCTTTTGCCGCTAAAGCTAGTGTTTTAATGGGGAAAGCAGCAAAATCCTGCTGACCTTTACTTGCCCTTGCTAAGCTTTCAAGTATTTTGATGGCTTTCTCCAACTCATCATAGTTATATTTCCGAAACATGGAAATTGCCTCGTTGTAGAGTGCTTTTTCTTTAAGCTTCTTGTCTGAGGCATGCTCTGAAAGGTAGTGAAAAAGGCTCTTAGCATCTTCATGGCGTTCCATTAAATCAAGGGTAATCCCTTCATAAAGGTATGCCTCTTCAAAGGTTGGAAGTTCATTACGGACATCCTGGAAAGTTTTAAATGCTTCCTGGAGTGCTTGAAATTTTCCATCGGAGATATATTTTCGAAGTTGGCCTAGACCTGCTCGCAACTTTTCAACTGCCTCTGCATCTGCAGGGGTAGATTCTTTTTTAGCAATCAAGTAGTACATTTTAAAACTTGCAGCCTCAGCCGCAATCGCGCCTGCATCAATATCGTGCGTAATTTTTTGTGAAGCGGTTATCGTGTTTAATCTATCATCAGTGCTTCGCCGAGTCAAGCGTACAACAACTTGTTCATTAGCAGCAATAGCCAAACCTCCGATTTGAGGTCGCTTAGCATTCATCCATTTTCGGACTACATTAATTACCTTCGCAACAGCTCCAGGCTTTACACTTCCTATCTGAGGGAGTAATTCTAATGCAGGTAAAAAGTCAATTTCCGGTTGTGGGAAATCAAATTCTGGGACTGATGGAAGCGCAAGTGCTTCCAATTTTAATAATCCAGTTGAGGCCGGTTTACGTCTCTCTCGAAAACGGCTAAATGAATTTATAATAAGCTCTCCTATACCTAAACCAGTTTTGTCATCAATCCCAACTATCATCCATTTACGCATATGACTGAGTAACTTTCGAAAAAATCTCAACACCAGATAAAGAACTAATAAAGCAACTAATATTAGGAAAAAATCTCCGATCCATCCTCTTACTACATGCTGGTAGTACTTTCTTTTGAACCAGCTAGGATGGGTACTGGATAAGCTATTTTCAGCTTCCTTGATCAACTGTGGATTATCTGTTTCTCCTAATACCTTTTGAATTAGTAGCGTTGCCTGATCAAACTTACCTTCTGATGACAAAAGCTGGGCTTCCTCTAACAGAGCGCGTTGCTTTCGGAGAGTGCTTTGAATGACTACGTTCTTCTTTTCTTTGATCTTGGTGAGGATTTCACTTAAAAGGATTTCTGCATCTTCTCTGATTGACGATTCAGAAGGAGCAATTTTGAGGGCTTCTAAAATATTTTTTTCAGCATTTGTGTATTTTCCTGCCTGTAGATAAATTCTGGCGGCTGATAGTAAAGCAGAAGCTTTCTCCTCTGGAGATGGTTGTTCCGGTTGCGCTGATGCAAACCCTATAATCAAGCAAGAACAAGCAAGTAAAACTAAAATATTCTTATGCATTTCCATTCTCCTCGACCAGATTATACATCTCTGAGACAACAGCATCGAGTTGGGAGCGAAGCTCTTCAGCATTTACATTGTTTATTGATGTCACATCCGATAGCTCTTGAACAAGAGTAGTCAGGCGCTGACAGAGAAAAGCCTCACGTGCATTCGGAGACCCAAGTCCCAGTACAGACCTATAGGATGGAATGATGGCGGCGATTGGAATTGGCAACTGCCTCAATTCACTGATTGTGATCTTTTGAAAGTCCACCTTTGAAAACGATGTAGTATGTGTGCGGACATATTTGGCAACCATCTTAGAATTCAGAATGCATACAAGAGTTGTAATATCAATCATCTTCGGAACGACCGTCAGAACTCCATGCAAGGGGATGAAACCGTCCTTAGCAATCGCTGCTGTTAGCTTTCCATCGCGGCGGCAAAGCTCGCGCACAAAGATTCTTGTTGACTTCCGAAGTGAATTATGATTGCCAACACGAGCAAGCCACTTTCCGAATTTAACAAACAACTGGGGATCACTCAGTTGAAAATCATAGACATCTCGTCCTCTGATTGCAGGCACAGCGTCTCCTATCGGCTTCGACAAAGTAAACGATCGTCTTCTTACTACTTCAGAAGTTTGGGGTGGAACACCTTGACCCTTAGAGTACAGTTTGACACCGGGAGCGATATTAGCGATTTGTTCCAACCGAATAGTCTTACTATTAAATGTCTTAGAATCCAATACATTAAGTAAAGGCCACCAGGAACCTGCACCAGCATGTCGAAGAGCATCGGCAGAAACAGTGAAAGAACGAGCCTGCCCAATAGCATCAAATCTCTTCTCGATAGGATAGGTCGTTACATGGCAACAAGCAGGTGCAGGTCTTAATAATACCCGACCTATGAGTACGAATCCCCTAGTAGTTGAGTTTGCAAATGCAGCTCGGGGAAGCAAGATCATCTGATCAATCCCAATTTTGCGTAAGAACAACTCGCGCAATTGGGCCGTGTATTTTGCTGCCACCGCTTGGCTAGGGAGAATCAAGGCAAGGATTCCTGCAGGCCGAAGCAACTGGATTGCTAATTCGCAGAACGCCACATACGTATCTGATCGGTATTTGATAGTGGAGAATCGCTTACGAAGTCGTTTTCGTTCTATCGGTCTTAGGATTTCTCCCCATGGTGGATTATTAACAATGCCGTCAAACTTAGAAATTCGCCTCTGATTAAACCAGTCCAGGGCATTAGTTGTGAGAAGATGCTTGGGCACGAGCTTTGTCATTCCAAATTGTGCCCCCAGCAATGAAAATAGCACCGATACGGCCATTGTCGCTAGCTCATTTCTGTCAATTCCCCAAAGGCAGTCAAGACATAATTTTTCCAATAAGGCACTGGCTAAGTATTTGCCAGCTTTGCTCTGGGGCGAATGTTTGTGGTAGATCTTGCGAATATAACTGAGGGCAATCTCTAAAAGCATTTGCCCCGATTCCATTGAGGGATCTAATACTCGAAAGTTGAAGTTGCTTTGAGCATAACGCTCCGCATCAATAAAACGATGACAAACAGCAGGAACCGGTTTCTTTAACAAATGCGTGACGATGGCATCTGCCACGAGCCTAGCAACAGCAGGAGAAGTTGGGTAAGTGGAGAATGGTTTTTGAGGTCTTCGATGATTCACTAGGAGAGAAGGACTCTGCTCGTCCACTGAGAAATGCATAAGCATACCTAGAAGACTCGCTAAGCTTTGTAGCCAGTCACTGCCATAATTCTCTTTCAAATTCAAAACCACTGAGCGCACTGCACTCCTCTTATGGATGTGAGAGTCGGCAGACCTGCCTCGCGAATCTGACGTTTCAACCAGCGATTCCTTTATCCACCTACAGATCATTTCGTATCCTTCGCGAACCGCAATCGCTGGATTGCCTGATTCCTCTAGATATGCGGCACACAATCTTTGATAAACTGTCAATAATTCAAGGAAAAATTTGGAGAGCCTTGAGTCTGGCCAGCGCTGTGGGAGGTTGTAATTGGATACGGGATCAGTTCCTATAGAATATCGTGTCATGCTTAAATCGAGCGAAAATTGGCTTGGTTATCGTACAACTCTTCCTTGCGGATGAAGGCGAGCTGCCCTTAATACCCAACGCACTATTTCTGCATCTGGTTTTCGTGATCTCTGGATCTGCCTCAGAATCAATGATTTAAATTTAAAAGTCTGTTCAGATCCAATCGTTGCTTTAAGGATACTCAATAATTTTTTCCTTCCTTTATACTCCTGATTTATTAGACCTAGTAGTTTCTTTAAGATACTCTCAGGAACACCTTTTGCATTCAGTATTTCTAGAGATTCTTCAGTTATACTCAGCAGCACAAGAAAGTCCTCGTCTAGTTCTTCCAATTGGCGTTTGTTAAGCGGCTCACCTTCGTTTTTTTTAATAACTTTTTTTGCTTGGTTGCATATCTTCTGTCTTAATTTCTCGTCCGGAACAAACTTTATAGCACGCGACATGGAGTCTGCTATAAGAAGCTTCTTTTCTTCCTCAGCGAAGCTTGTATCAGGTAGTCGCCGTATTGTATAAAGGGCGTCTGGCTTCTGAAAAGCCTCAGCAGGCTCTGCTGAAGCCACCGCCTGTCGCCTGTTACGGATATGAATACGGAGATGATCTATAATTTTCTTAAATGTCTCAGCCCGATCACCATTATGATGAGGTATGATGTAACCATTATCTTCGGGTAGCCTTTTATCTTGACTTATCCATTTATACTTCTCCCATGAACAAGCCTCCAACATAATAGGGACAACTATTATTTCTTGCTTTTTCTTTTGACTAGCCTCGATTTTCGATTCCACCGCTTTGCGGTAGTTTGATATAAGGAATGGTTGACTTACAAGACAAATGACAATATCAGCCTCATCAAGGCGTTTCTTCATTTCCGCATTTCCCAACTTTTTTCTGTCCCATGAAAAGTCAAGCGCTTCTTCTTCCGCAAGGGATTCAAGGAAATCGATGAAAGTTGATTTTTCGATGAAACTACGGTTTTTTTCAGCATAAATCAACACCATCTTTTCTTTAGGTATTCCCTTACTCCGGAGGCCTCGGTCTTCCTCTGATGGAATCCTGGAGAGTTTCATACGAAGTTCAAACTCGCTGAATTGCTTACCCCTCGGCACATTGTCAATATCAATGCGAAAATCGGTATTCCTTTGAGACCAGATTCGTGGCCATACTCGTAGAACAATCTGATCATCATCCCTTGCCATGATAGCGCCAAAATTGAATCCATGGCCTGTAGGAATATTGTTATGCGGACTTTCGCCGTGCGCAGCACCGGAAACTATCTGCACTAGCTGTTGTCCACCTCCAGATCGCAAATGCTCTACCTCTGCCTCATGAATGTGCCCAAATAGGTGAATGTGCGCGCGGTTTTTTGTATAAGATGAAGCATCTCTTCCATCTCTCATCCATTTAAACGGATGGTGGCTGAGTACAATAACGATCTCATTCGACTTGTTAGGCATTGGGTTGAATGCTCTTGCAAGTTGTGCTTTGCCAAGTTCAAGATTTCCCTTGTCATTATCATCAGCAGAGAGAAGTGCTGTGTTGAAACCAGCGATACGTATCGTAAGTCCTTGCACAATAAGGGAATATATCCAGAATAGATTCAAATCATTATTCGGTGCAAAATCTTTCGCGAAATTGAAATAATTCTGCATTCGCTTAACCAAGAGCTCTCTATCTTCGTCATGGGCGAGTACTATATCAAGTTTCTCTCTACCGGATCGCAAGAATTCGAGCAATCGCTTAACACTATTGTCTTCTTCCTCAATTGTGCGCTGAACATCATGATTTCCAGGGACCAGGAAGATAGAGTCTTCGCCAATAGAAACAGACTCACCAACTTCTATGAGCCAATTGCTAACACGCTGGTATTCATTCCTATTTTGAGTGTCGCCACTATAGGCAAGGTCACCCGTAACGAAGATGGCATTCGGCATAGGTATTGGGATTTCATATTCAGCTGAGGGATTCCTGATGTCCTCTTTCAACGTTTCTAACACAAGCTGCTGATCCCATTCAACAGAAGGGTCGCCGTGTCCGACGTGGATGTCAGAAAGGTGTGCCCATGTAAAGAGTGGCTGCATTCCCCCTTTACCTTATTAGATGTGCCTTAGATAGTTATTGACCATGTATACTTGATCTCATGATTCTCGCCATCTTCAACAAGATACATACTATCAATTCAACCCAAGGAAATCAAGATAAAAATGTAGATTTGCCAAGAAAGCGATAGAGAGTTTTTTTACTCCTAATGAATATTATCATCTGTAGTTGAAAAATCAGAAAGATGAGTGTCACTAATGTTATGGACCCATTCAGTTGGTGAGAATGATGAGTAAATTCTAAGAGGACAGGTCAACGCCACAATTATAAGTTTCTCCTGTTATGTTAATTTGGATTCCACCTAAGATCGAAGACAATGGGGATTATTTTTATATTTTTATGAGTTTCAAAATACTTCTGAGCCTGTTCCTCTAAATGTTTTTGGAGTTCTAAGGGACACCCTTTGGATTTAGGACGAATACCTGAACGTTTTTTCCAATATATTTTTCCATTCCAGCCTACCAGATAAATTCCATGAGTTAATCCTTCGAGAATTAGATATTTGTCTCCTAACTGATCAGATAAGCTCACCGACATATCTTCATTTTCAGACCATTTCACTTCGATGACCACGGTACCTTTTCCTTGTTGTATTGTTGGTGCAATGACCCTAATATCTAAACGACGTCTATATTTAACTTGAGTTTCTAAATCTAAAATTTTGCCAGGTAACCGATCGGATAATCTACAATAAATATAGGTTTGAAAAGCTTCTTCATGTCTTCGCTTCGCACTCCTCCCTCTTTCTGCTGGCAGATAGAGCATTGGTAAATGTCTTGCTGTATCTTTTTCAATCTTACTCAGTTCTTCTATCAAGACCTCGAACAGATCCATATCATTTCTAATAATTCGATAATTAACATTATCCAAAAGGTGCACTACTTTTCCAAAAGGCAATGGTTTAGGCTTTAATATCTCCTGTATTTGAGTTTGTGCTTTGATGTATAAGTATAATTTTCGTACGCTCGGCTGTTCCTTCATCAGGATCTCAATCGCGTCATCGTTATATTCTATTAGTCGTTGGACAATTTTTTCTCTTAACCTTCGAAGCTCCATTTTTGTGGTCACAAATCCGGAAGCAGGAATTTTATCTGGAGGAGGAAAAGAATCAAAAAGAATTCGTACTAAATCTAATAATTTATCGGACGTCCAATCCAATACTTGTACTTTTGGCCCCCAGTGTCGTTCGTACAAAGATCCAGCGTCTATTAAAGCCTGAACTCCACGATTATCATAATCTTTTCTTAATATGGGTAAAGCCTTTTCCTCGTTTGTCACTAAAAGGCAATCCAGAGCCGCCCTCCAGATATCGGTTGGAGCTTTAGTATGATCCTCCTGAATTTTCAAAATCTCTTCGATTACAGGCTGAGCGTGTTTGGCTGACTTCTGGGTAAGAATCCTCAGCAATTCTGCTCTTGATTTCTGGCTGTAATTAGTATCCTGAATAAGATCCGTAATGAATCCCACAAAACGGTCTGACCAATGTTTTTCATGAAGGCTGATTGCTGTTACCAAATGCTCAGTACCACTATGCATTTCACGCAATATTGATTCAAGGATAACATCTTCGGTTGAAAGACGATTAGATTCGGAACATATGTCGATAACTTCATTCTGTTGGTCGATAGAGAACACAAGAACAGAAGGCAGCCATCTTCGAATAAGCATATCGGACAGCTGAAAAAGGTTTGGTTGAAAAAGCAAAACACTTCTGAAGCATGAGGCTTCATAAAGAATTGAGGCCGGATAGGCTTTACCTCCAGGTATGGGCGTCGCTTCGCAATCCTTTAAGGCTCTGGCACATATATCTAGTACTTTCTTCTGTAGATCCTCTGAAAGATCTTCCCACTGCCCATTAACATTTTCAGGTTTACTGTATTTGTCTGAGAAGCATATCCAGCTTAACTGCCACATACGATGCTGTAAATTAAGCTTGTTATTCTTTAAAACCTGCTGAACGCTTTTAGAGATTGAATATTGAGGTACACTTTTCTTTTCTTGTAATTTCTGTTTTTCACGTTCCCGTCGTTCCCGACGAATATATTTTTGCCTGTTCTTATCGAGCTCTGTTATTATTTCAGGTTTATGTTTTCTGACAAACTTTCGTATGTTAAGTCTCTCCTTACGACTGACATCCTGACTGTATGCAAGTCTAAGTAAGTCTTCCCATATGGCTTCATCTTTTTCTGCAAATTTAAGAGAATGATCACGAAGCCATCCGAGATCTTCATGTTTTAGGATAAAATGCGATAGCCAAGTTCTTTTTGAGCCTTGAGATTTCCGTTTTACGCATAGTTCGTATAGATTTCTTCGATATTTTATGGACTTGGATACTGCGATGAAAAAATCATTCATAAGTTGTAGAGAAGCACCATCTTTTTCGAATTTATCAGCAAGAGGAGTTAGAATTTTTAAATCGTTCTCCCCAGGATTATCTTGTTTGAGCAGAAATTCTATAGCATAGAATAGAATTGACTCCTTTCTTTTTCTATGGATGTTTAATAATTGGGATTTCCCTACACTTACTGATGAAAATCGAGGCAGTTCTTTGAGAATGATTTGACGTGCATCGTCAAGGGTCATCAATTGCTTTAGTTGACTATAAAGAATGTTGGTATGGTCGATAATATCGTCATCTGTTTCTGGTACATAATTATATGCTTGTGGAATCGTCCATTGGTTACGTTGAAGGAGTTCGAGAATAATAGCAGAAATTGAATCCTTTTCTACCCTTGATTTTGGGCGTGAATTTTTAACAAATTATTCAAGTGTCTTCAGTTGTTCGTTAGTCCCCAGAGAACAGATTGCCGCTGCGGCTGATCGACGTAAATATTCGTCTTGCTTTTGATCCTTCAGGATATTGATTGCAATTGGAACAATCTCTTTAGCTCTAACATTCTTTGCAATGTCAATTAAAAGTACTCTAACGGTCTTTGACTTGGTAAAATCATTGATTCTCTTTTTAAGAACTAATCCGATGCCTGCCGTATTAAATAATTCATGATGTTGATTTTTAAAAAGGTGTAATTTCCATGGAGACTCTGAAGCAATCTTTTCCAAATGATCTAGTACGCGAATCGCTTCTGTCAGACTCCATTTAGTCGAATCGGAACTTGCCAAGAGGCCACCTGACTGCTCAATCAACCACTGTTGGACTTCGTTTTGTTTTGTAATTTTAAACAGCAATGATATTATTTCTTTGTAATGAGGAGCTAATGCGCCTGTCTCATCAGTAATCAGAGGCTTTAGCTTACCTAGGGGTATATTCTCCAAGCCAAAGGCACACATCCATTCCTGTATATTTTTCTGAGCAAACCTATAACCTGAAGAAGTACTTAAGAACATCATTGTTTTTATCGCCTCTCTTGCTGCTGGTCGATTTGGACCTCCAGGAATCGGATCGGCGCTGATAAAATCTTCAATTGAAGGGCTTCTGTAGTTCGCATTCTCATTTCCAAATTCAATTATATTAGCAAATGTTATTATAACTGCGATGTGAGCAGCGGCCCTAAAGCGATGTTCAAGCTCAGTTGTGAATCTTTCTAGCCTATATTTGTTATGTTCTTTCAATAGTTGTTTTAAGACGCCTTGCGATACATCAACTTCAGATAAATCAGCTCCTATTGGTTGTTGGCAAATGAATCTTAATGCTGCAGGAATGCCTGCTACATCTTCTAAAGGGCATCTTTTAATGATTTCAATTGCAAGGTCAAGCTTTTCTTGGCCTCCTACAATTGAAATTGCGTTTTTTTTATCAAGGGGGAGAAGTTCGGCATATAAAAATTCTTTTCCGAAGAATGAGTCCAATCCTTCTTTTACACCAGATGGTAACTCAGCTTCTCGAGCAAACATTACGAGACGCAATCGTTTAAGAGCAGATGTATTTAATTTTCTTAGTCTATTCATCAGATGATCACAAATATTAGGCTCCCGACAATGTCCTTCATCAAGTGCATCGATGATCCAGCAAGCGCGCTCATCACCTTTTTGCCAAGAATCCCACCACTCAGGAAGAATAGGATCTCGGGGGCTGTATTGTTCAAGGGGAGTACGGTGGATATATTCGCCAAAATTTTCTGGGTGACCTAATTTCTCCCGCATTCGAATCAAATGCTTCTCTAATTGTTCTGAAATGACAGTTTTGCCCATCCAGGGACGTGAGGTAACTAGAATAGCACTATATTTAGCAAGCATTTCACTCATTGTTAAAAGAAATCGTGAAGGGATGGTGAATCCGTCCTCATGTTCTAATTCCACTGATTGGCCGAGAATTTCTCTTCCGCGAAAGAGCCTCGAAATACCTGATCGGAGTTCTGGGCTTTCCATTTCACTTTTTATTTTATAAGGAAGTTCCACTATAGTAAATAATTGATTTCAAAGTGAGTAAGGGTCATATCAGATTTTGTTCGCAATTTTGAAACTACTACAGACTTCTTAACTTGCAACCTCTGCATTTAAAATCTAATTCATTTCTCAAATAAACGATAATATTCTCTTCCTTCATAATGTTATCCAGTCCTCAGAATCTCCATGAGATAGCAAGTAATCAGCCGGACATGCGATTCCCGGATGGGAAATATACAGATAACTCCACTCCGTCTACAGATTTCCCTGTTATTTTGGAAAATATAGAGAAAATAATTAAATCTTAAATTTATCTTTCTGAACGAGAATTGTTTAAATAGGAATGTGTATTCATTTTTCCAAAATAAGCGAAGGCTCAAGCCTTCGTGTTCTTTCAAGATGAACTAACGTTCTCCTATAATTCATGCGAATAAAATCAGGAGTAGACATTTGTTTTCTGGGATGAAGTTCATTCCATTTTTTTAATATTTTTCCATAAAATTTCATTTTTCCTTCGGGTGGAACGCCTCCTTCTTCTTCTATCATGT
Source organism: Candidatus Hodarchaeota archaeon (assembly GCA_016840025.1). The sequence continues at coordinate 4,344 of JAEOTF010000146.1, read as the reverse complement.
CATATATTTCTTGCTGGTTTTTTGAAAGTTCTTTTATTCTTACTTTTGTCATTTTTTTTATATAACGGTTTAAAGAAAGGGATTCATTGCTGTGCAAATTTTTGTATATATCTATGCTTATAGATTTTTTCCCCGTACTTATTTCTTCACTCAGGCTAAAGCTTGGAACTAATGGTTCGATTCCTGTTAAGATAAACATTAATATGGAAGCTTTGGGAAAATTTGTCTCTTTAAAAATTATTTTAACTCCTTTTTCTAGATCTCCTAACTTTGTGTCATCCCAAACAGGCTTTTTCTCTATATAGCCGTTTCTTCCTGGATAATGAATATTATTTTTTTTAGATTTGATCTCCCATTTGCAATGAGTCAGTTCAGAATATTTTTTTAAAACAACTAAAAGCTCACTCTTTACTTTTAACCTTTCTTCTTCTTTTTTTTTGATTTCTTTGCGTATTGGACTGGATTCTTTTTTCTCTTCTTCTTTTAACCAATCAATAGCCTTCTCCCAATTATCTGGCGTATCAAATGAGAAGGGGAAAGGAGGAGTTTCTGTCCCAAATAGTGCTTTTCGCAAGCTTCGCACATAAAGAAGGTTTTCCTTTACTAATTCGTGGGCACTTATAAATGTTATTGTGGCTATTTTTGACTTTTTATAGTCTCTTTCTTCTTTCTCTATGCAAGCCAAATAACCGGCGTATTGAATAACTTTAGAAACTGCATGCTTTGGATTAGAAAAATTGATCATGCTATTTAAATCATCAATAGCTTTATGAATAAATTTCTTCAAACTTTCTGGTGATTTAGATTGGCAATATTCAATCATTTTAACTTTTGCTTTATCCATATTAAAACTCCAAAAGGCTTTATTGAACAGTTTTTGACTAAGTATATGTTCGCAATTATTATAATTATTGTAATAAAAGAATCAATAGAGAAAAAAATGAACAAAATGAAAGATCAAAGAATAATTAAAAGATTGCGCCAAATTGATTTAGCTAAAAGAGCACATATTTCTTTGACTTGGGTTTGGGCTCTAGAAAATGGATTTCATGACAGGGTGTCCTTAGAAGTAAAAAAGCGAGTCGCTAGAGTTTTAGGATCTACAGTTGATGAGCTTTTCCCAACAGAAAATGAAGATAGAAAGGGAAGAAAGGGATAATTCTTGAAAAGAACTAAAGAGAAAATTGAATATTTGGGCGTTAGACAATTAGCACAATATTTAAAAGTTTCAGTGTATACAATCTACGGGTGGTGTTATCAAAAAAAGATTCCTTTTTACAAATTAAATGGAAAGGTTCTTTTTAATAGAAACGAGATCGACCAGTTGATCAGTGCTAGCAGAGTTGAATGCAACAATTGGAATGAGAAAATTTGGAATGGAGAATTGAATCTTAAAAATTGAGATGTAGGTAAACATTCATAATGTCAAGATATCAGATGAGGATAGATCCTGAGTTTCAAGAGTTAATTTCGCCCCTTTCTTTAGAAGAACGAGCATTGCTTGAACAAAGCATACTTAATGAAGGTTGTCGTGATGCCTTGGTTATTTGGCAAGGGAAAATACTTGATGGTCATACACGTTACGAGATTTGCAAGCAACATGACATTGAATTTCAGGTGATGAAGATAGATCTACCTGATCGGAATGCAGCAAAAATATGGATTATAAAGAATCAACTTGCTAGACGTAACTTGACACTATATCAAAGATGCGAATTAGCTCAGGAGCTAGAGCCTTTAGTTGCAAAAAAAGCAAAAAAGCGAATGTTGGCGGGAAAAAAATTAGATAACCCTGTTCTGCAATCAGAACAGGGTAAGACCGTTGAAATAGTAGCTAAACTTGCAGGCGTAGGTAAAGATACGATCTATAAAGCAAAATATATTAGTGACTATGCTGATGATAAAACAAAAGAAGATCTTCGGCGGGGAAAATCAAGTATCAATCTTCAATTCACTAGGATTAGAAAAGAAAAACAACGAGCCGCATATAAAGATCGAAAGGCTGCCGTTCCTGAATTTCCTGATAGCACAGAGAGATTCCGACTTATTTGCGGGGATCTTGCTGAAGTTGGTTCACAAGTTGACAAGGAATCTGTTGATTGGATTATAACTGATCCTCCTTATGCAAAAAAATATCTACACTTATACAGCATCCTTGGTGAATTTGCTGTTGGAGTTCTTAAATATGGTGGCTCTCTAATTGTCATGGTAGGTCATTTTTGGCTTCCAGAAGTTATTAATAAATTAAACAGACATTTAAGCTGGCATTGGTGTTGTGCCTACATCATGCCAGGGGCAACAGCTCAGATATTTCCTCGAAAGGTTAGATCGAATTGGAAGCCATTGTTATGGTTTGTGAAAGGAGAATACAAAAGCGACTGGATTCCGGACATTTTCAAGAGTGAAGCTCCAGATAAGCGATTTCATGAGTGGGGTCAATCTGAAAGTGGAATGGCTGATATAGTAGAGCGCTTCACAAGTCCAGGGGAGACGATCTGTGATCCTTTCCTTGGCAGTGGAACAACGGGAGTTGTCGCTCTAAAAAAGCATAGATTATTTATTGGAATTGACTGCGATCCCAATGCCATTGAAATAAGCAAGGAGCGCTTTAGAGAGATTTTGGGAAACTAGATTAATAAGTATTTGTAAGAGAGCATAGAAAGTAATGGACAAAGAAATACTAGAACTATGCAAGATAAATTTAAAGGAATTCATGAAATCTCTTAGGCACGAGTTTAACGATAATATGACGAAATGCTGTTTTCATGATGATCAAGTTGCATCTATGAGTGTTAATCCAAAGGAAGATGGAACTTGGCTCTGGTATTGTCATGCCTGTAGAGAAGGTGGAAATATCATTCATTATGTAATGAATAGATTAAGTCTAACGAAGGGTGAAGCTATAAAAAAATTAATAAAAGAATTTGGACTAGAAAATATTAGTGAGAAGAAAAAGATAAAAGCAATTTATGATTATACTGATGAAAATGGGAAGCAATTATTCCAAAAGATTAGATATGAGCCTAAGAGTTTTGTCTGTCGGCAGAAAGTAAATGGTCGTTGGGTCTATAATCTCAAAGGAATAAAAAAAGTTATTTATAGACTTCCAGAAGTAAATAAAAGCTCTACGGTTTGGTTGGTAGAGGGGGAAAAGGATGCTGATACTTTAGAGAAGCTTAATATTTGTTCAACAACCTCTCCTTTTGGAGTTGAAGATTGGCAGCCTGGTTATAATCATTATTTCAAAGATAAAGAGGTTGTAATTTGTTTAGATAAAGGCGAAGAAAGTATTGCTCAGAAGAGAGCTGAGGATCTCTTATCCGTAGCAAAAAAGGTGAAGATTTTAAGCCTCCCTTGTTTAAATGAAAAAGGTCAGGACATAACGGACTGGTTCGAGATGATGAGTAAAATTGGGGAATCTGAGAAAATGGAAAGACTTATTAAAATTTATCAGAAAGCACCTTCATTTGATAACAGAACTTCGAGCAATACCTCGAATGAAAAATTATTAATTAATAATGAATTTCTTAGGTTTTACTGTAATACTGTTGTAAGATCTACCGACGCTCCAAAAGTATTTATCATTTTCTCTGGAATTAGTTTATTGTCTGCGGTTCTCTCTAAATTCTATTTTTATTATCCGCTTAAAACACACCTTAATCTATATATTCTCCTATTAGCGCCTTCTACATTCTATAGAAAAACGGTTTGCTTAGATATCGCTAATTCTTATTTAAAAAAAGCGAATGACACTTTATGTCTCCCTGAAAGTTTTACTCCAGAAGCGTTGTTTGTGATTTTAAAAGAGCAGCCCAGGGGGATTATCTTTTGGAGAGAATTTAATCAGGTCAAAGAATTTTTAATGGGTAAGGAATATAGCAGAGGGATAGCGGAACTTCTGACGGATATATTTGATTTCAAAGAAATTTGGAAGCGGAGGATTAAATCGGAGAATGAGTTAATAATTTTGGAAAATCCTATACTTTGTATTTTAGCTGCAGGAGTTACAGATTGGTTCACTACAAAGTTAAGAAAAGTCGATTTCCAAGGCGGCCTTTGGACGCGATTCCTTTTTATCCCGGCGCCTGAAAGTAAAAGGAGATATCATTGGCCAGTAAAATTAAATCTGAATCCAGAAATCATGAAAATGCTAACAAAGCTAGACTCATTAGAAGCCAAAGAAATTAGTTTTTCAAAAGTTAAATCTGAAATTATTAAGTGGGGTGAAATGCATATGGAGCAAGCACAGCAGCTAGATTCTGAAATTTTTCGTGCAACCTTTTTAAGACTTGAGATCATCCTTTTAAAGTTGGCTTCATTATTTCAATTATCAAGAGATTACTC
>JAEOTF010000145.1 GCA_016840025.1 Candidatus Hodarchaeota archaeon | reverse complement strand
GTGCGAATCGTGTAAAACAATAAAAAATGATGGTGGTTGAAGTGGGTCGAATCAACGTGGCGCTCTCAGATGAGCTGGAAAAGAGGCTCAGGTTCAAGACCATCGAGCGATTCGGCGGGAGAAAGGGTGACTTATCAAGAGCTGTTGAAGAAGCCGTAAAAACGTGGGTTACTGAAGAAAAGTAGATGCTTGAACAAAAGGTCCCTACTTTACTCATGGGGAATATTGCGCTTGCGCATGTATGACTAGGATTATTGCCTAGTATATGCGCGGCAAAAGCCTATGAGTCTCCCGAGTACTGGGTATTTTCTTGTGTAATTTATTGGTTTGCTGCTTCTGCGAATTTTTGCCGCGTGCGTTAAAGATTTTGATTTTAAATGTGGAAATGAGGAACAGTTTATGTCTAGACATGTGATTTTTATAGATGATGCTGGGTGGGGTGACCTAATCTTAGGTGTGGTGATAGGTGCTCGTTCGCGCACTAGGCGTTCTCATCTCAAAACATCACGTCAAAAATACATGGAACGCAGAATCCCAACTTCATCTTTTCAGCCACCCAACTTCGAAGATAAACGGTATTTAGACGATGCTGTCAAGATCGCTGAAGAGATCGTTGAAGTGATGCGGCCTGATGAGGAGACCCATTTCAAGGTCTGCTCGGGATACGTACTATCCAGCATACGTAGATACTTGCGGGACAGAGGATTTAATGTGGAAGAAGTGGAAATCACCGGAGAATTCCAAGAGATGGTTGAGAAAGCATATTTAGAGTGGTGTGTGGAAGTCGGCGTACCGCCGGAAAGACTGGAAGGGGAGAGACGCTTCTGGACACTTCTAGAATGGGTTGCGGAAAAACCCGAAATTAGGGAAGAACTTGTAAAAACCGGCTGGAAGAGCTGGGAAAAGAAGTGGCGAGAAAAAGCATTTGAAAATCGGGAAAACATGTCTTAGTATAAAAATCGTAAATGTATTGAAGATTAGGAGGTGAAAAAATGCCTTTAGAACCAGTTAAGTCGATACAAATAGAGAAAGTACCAGAAACTGATGAAGTAGAAGCATGGGTAAAGTTCAATAAACGATTAAACGATTTTGCAAATCAAGGATACCGGGTAATGCATGCAACAGACACATACATTCTATGGCGTAGGGAGTTCGTCGCAACTAGAAGGGAAGAATAACTTGATTCCACCTACCTGTTCCTCAAAAACCTACTCATCTATTAATTTTGCTAAATAACTTAATAGAAATATGTAAAAAAGTTCTTCTGTTTCCTATCAACTGAAAGTTTACAGGGAAAAGAATCAATCGAAGACTGCGATTACCGACACTGCGGCAATGAAGATTATTAATACTATTGCTATATTGCTTATTGCTCGCTTATTTTTATAAAATGACAAATTTACTCCTCGGTTTTACTTATCTTAAATCTCTATTGGGGCAAATATTTAATTCAATATTTTGTTTAATACTTTATTATTAATGTGGTTGAATCAACCAGTTTGCGCGTGCAGGGTTCCTAGGGTATAGTTTCAAGACCTTCTAGTAGCTTTTCTTGAATTACGGCTGCTCCCTGAGGATTCCCAGGGATTCCATGCCCTATTTCTGTAAGCGTTATCCAAAATTTTTCAGATGTAACCGTATCATAGAATAACCGGCCAATATTAGTAACAACATCCAATTCACCTTCAATAAATACAACTTGAGTATTAGGATAAGTAAAGTCCCTCACTTCACCAGTAAGTGGGCTGACTATGCTCTCTTCTTGAAGCGCATACAATATCTCTTCGGGAAACTGATAAGTTAAATTATACCAATGTTGTGTCAAACATGTTCGGCAATAATTCCCATTGTTTTGCCATCACATAGTCTACAAACTGCCATATTCCATACCTTACTTCACACAACTTTGTCAGGTTAGACATGGAAGGACCCGCAGATAACACTACAACATCTAGGACGTCCTCTAATCCATGCAGAGCAAGTCCATACGCAAGCATGTTACAGCCAGCACTATTGCCTAGAGCACCCACAGCGTTTGGATTATCAGCAACATTTACGAGGATCCATCGAATTAACGATGCGTGGCCGCATGTGAGGTTTTTAAATCCTTGCCCGAAATTGTCCGTGCCCCATCCGTTATCACCAAGCCATCTTATCTCGCAAGTCTCGTAACCATTTTCCCTCATCACATTAACCGTTTGTTCCTGGAGTTCACCACTGTCACCGTACCAACCTGTACCCCATCCACCCGTTATAAAAAAACCGTACCGTTTGAATTAGGTTATGATGTACTCTGATCTCCGCTTCTCTTGGTGCCAGGTCCGAACAATCAACGCTTACATGGTAACAGGTCTGATCTTCTCCACAAGAATCCTGAGAAATGAGGCTAATACCTAAGTCAATATCTGTAGGTGAAGTTATTTGACTCGTATAATACCCTACTGCAATAACTGCTGCAGCCATTATGGCTATGATAGTGATGGTTTGCGTTTTGGTAACAGCTCTTCTGTTTTTAAACAGTTCCATTTTTATTTAATATTTATTTAAACATTTTAATTAATTTTTAGGTTGGATGTTTATCGCATAGAAGTTGCATGCATGTATAATAAACAATAAAGAAAAGAAGCGAATTAAATTCTGTTCTGATATATTTTTATGACTTTGAGAGCATGAGGGGAATCCAATCCAAACAGCCTCACTTTTTTGGCATTTACTTTTTGTTACGTTACTTCGTCAGAAAAGATTTTCTTTGCTTTTTCTGTGTATTAGATCACACCTGCTTGTTTGTACGCTTCTAATTCATCGGCAACAGATTGTTTCTCTACAACCTTGCCGTCAATCAAACGCCACATTTGAACCATCACAATCGTTATCTTTTTACCTGTCGAGGCTAATCCCAAAAATTCACCTGTGTGGGTTCCCGTGCCTTTGACGTAAACCCATACCTTATCACCTTCCGCAATGCTGTCTTTAATAGTCTCATACCAATCAGAAAAGTCCTTGAAAAAGTCGTACGTAAATTTTTTATAGGCTTCTGGACCTCGCAACTTAAGGGTAACTTCAAAAAAATTTGGTGATATTAACTCGTCTAGTATGGCCCAATCTTTCTTGTTATCAGCGTCATACAGACTCCGAATAATCGCCTTATTCTCTTCTAAGGACACAGAACTCTTCTCCTCCGTTACTATCAAAACTAATTATTTTTTTGGCTTAATATAAAAGGCGGGATATCAAATGTAGAAGCTTCCAATAATATTACTCCTATTTTATGAAGGATGAATTATTAATTCATTACAATCTTAAGAATAAACAATTCAGAAACCATTTATTTATGATTGTACTATCGGTATTACCGACAATAAATGATATAGTAAGGTGTTAAAAACGAACTCTCAACTCGAATCGCAGAGAAGTATGAGGATGAAAGATATTATTGAGGAAAGAATGACTGAACTTGAGAAACAAATTAACGAATTAAAAAAGCGAGTTGAAAAATTGGAAAAACACACCCATGTAACGGAAATTGGACATTTTGTTAAATCACCTAAACACCTAAAAATAAGATAGACATAAATACAATTTTGTAGGAAATCTTGCCCATAAAATAATTAATTTTAGAAACCTAGCATGAACTTGATCCATTCTTTTACTTTTTATATAGATATTTTTTTCACACTTTTTAAAAGAATAATTTACAATATCGTTATCGGTATTACCGATTTATCGGCATTACCGACATGACCTTGGAAAAGAAATTGAGAGTAACATAGGTTAAAGGAGTAGAGAATGTGAGTCTCTTTGATTCCATTAAGGATCCATCCAATGAAAAAAGAAGAAACAATAATTTGGGGTCTAACCGTTCTCGCTTCGAGATTATATCGGAAATCCTAACTATCGCAAAGGAAAATTGGATAGGAATAACCCAGATTTTATACGGAGCACAGCTTAGCTTTAGGCAAGTTAAGCGATACATAGAATTCTTGTTGGGGAAGGAGCTTTTGAGAGCCTCTGAGACTGATAGGAAAATACGATATAAGACTTCTTCGAGGGGAATCAAGTTCCTCAAAAACTACGAAAAAACTCTAAAATGGCTATAAGAGAAGATTAAGAAAAGAGTAGTTTTCAACTCCCTCCGACTTGCCAATAGAATTAATCTATGGCTCTTAAACAATCATCAACTAAATAAATTTAGAGAAGTAAGGACTGGAATAGTCTATGGGAAGATATAGCAAAACTGTATTATAATAACTGAATCAAAAAGCTGTACAACTTGCTTTATTGTTTAAGATAATGGTTGAACCATTCAATAAATCCATTACGTGAAATTGAGTGTTGTTCTTCATAAGTAATCTTTGCTTCACCATCTTTCAAGCGTCCTCCCAAAACCCCTAATCTAGTCATATATTCGCCCATTATTGAAATCGTTGTTTTATCTAGAAATCGCATGTGGTTTCCACCTTCAATTTCAATAAAGCTCTTCTTTTTAGAAGAAAGATCATTATAGAATGATTTAACGTTTTTAGGCAATATTATGCCATCGTTACTGCCTATTTGAAGCTGAATAGGAATAGAAGCTCTTAAAATTTCTTGTGGAATGGAGAAAAAATTGGGCAGTATCGCAGGAGCCAAACCTACAATACACTTTATTCTAGAATCTTCGCTTCCTGCTATTAATGCACCTAACCCACCCATACTGTGACCCATGACTCCAATTTTTCCTGAACAAATCTTATCGTGTAACGATTTTTCATTTAATAAATGGTCTATTGCACTTCTAATTCCATCAGACCACTGCCGCGGATTCAAAACAGTCTTTGAAGGCACTGTAAAAAGAAAAGCGAAATAACCTTGACTTGCAAGACAATCTCCAATCCAACTATACCACTCTTTCTGAGCCCACAAACCATGTACAAACACAATGGCTGGATGAGTAATATTCGATTCTTTGAGAGGAGAAAACTGAGTAGCACTATATGTTCCCCATTTATTCTCAAAAAAGCAATCAAGTCTTTCGTCTTTCACAATTTCTCCCAGCCAGTCTAAAATACTATTTAATTTATTTTTTTTATGTATTATGAATCTACTTGATAACTCAGCATCACTAAAAAACACATTGAAGGTTATCTCCCTTAACACGAATAGTGGCAAACTGTATTTGGAGGATTATCTAGAACAATCATCTGTGACAATTGTTCATAACGTTGTTTAACAACATATTAAAAGCAGAATGTCGGTATTACCGATATTATAAAATTAAAGATGGAAGGGTAGAGTGAAATGGGCATTTTAAGTTCGATTAAGGACCATATTATGATTGGAGGCCCCAATGCTATTTCAGGTTGGGGACTATTACTTTTGCTTGTTTTAAGCGGCGGATTTTATGGAGGAAGACTTAGACCCGGTATTGAGATACCTCTTTTTCTAGCGGTATTGGCTGCTGCAGCCTTAACTGGAAACGGCATCTATGCCCTGAACGCCTACTACGACAGAAATGCGGACGCAATTAACAAACCGGATAGGCCTATACCCTCAGGCAGGATGACTCCTGAACACGCTAAGCGGTACGCTTGGGCTATTATGATTTTAGGGTTAGCTGTGTCTGTATTGACCTCCCTCTGGATTGGAAATGCTTTGATGTTTATTCTTTGGTCCCTCTTCACCCTCTTAGGTATTGCTTATACACAACCACCCATCAATTTGAAGGGACGACATATCTTCGGTAACCTTTGCTTCGGAACCTTCACTGTACTCACCTATGCCATCGGCATGGTGCTAGGCACCAGCAGGATTTACATCTCCGTTTTGCTTCCGATGTTCCTTTATATTCTCTATATTGGAGGCCTCATTACTATGAAGGATTTCCAAGATGTAGAAGGCGACGTAAAAAACGGCGATATAACTTTACCCGTCAAATTTGGAAGAAAGAAAGCTGCAATACTTTCTATAGTCTTAATTACGGTACCCAACATTATACTCAGCGTAATGTATCCTCCAAGCTCAATAATAAGCTGGATAATGAGCAACTTTAGTTTCCTCATCATCGTTGGAAGCTTCGTGGTGTATGTGGTTCTTGACCATGTTGGACGCGATCACTTCATCTCAGACGCTTACTCTAGAGTAATTTACTTCTACGTAATCCTATACACTGCATATGGTTTCCTGAAGGGAGCCTTAATCCCCCACAACATAATTTCATTAGTTCTTAGATACGACCGATACGTAGCTCTCGCTGCTTACGCCGTTGTTGCCACAGTAACCATACTTCGAAGCCATAAAGCTGGATATGACGTCATGAAATCAACCGTGAAACATTAGTCGAAAGATGGAAATGATATACTGAAACACACAAAGTTCCAGGAAATGCTTGAAACCTGATATGGGAGATGGATGTTGTGTCTGAAACTTCTCAGGTGGAGGTTTTCCTCCTTGCGCTTGCAAGTTATATTATGGAATATAAACTAGTAGCCGCGATTAATATTGTAGCAACCGTT
>JAEOTF010000144.1 GCA_016840025.1 Candidatus Hodarchaeota archaeon | reverse complement strand
AAGGAAGAAGATGAATTTACCCGAAGTATTTCAACCTAATATTAACGAAATTCAGAAGATTATGGAATTAACGGGCTATAATGCACTACTTAGCTTGCACGCTGAATTACAGAAAAATAGTACGATTTAAGAGGTGAAAAATTAATTGACTGAATACAAAGAAAAAAATTTTGCCGTTTTTTTTGGATGTACTATTCCTATTCAGTTTCCTTTTATCGAAAGCTCATCCCGGAAAGTAATGAAAGAACTTGACTTCAAAATAAGGGAATTACCCTTTGGGTGTTGCCCTGATCCAAATGGCGTTCAATCATTTAACAGAGATACATGGCTTGCCCTTGCTGCACGGAATCTATGTCTTGCCGAAGAAGAAGACTTAGATATTCTAACCTTCTGCAATGGCTGTTATGAAACATTAAAAGTTGTAAACAAAGAACTCCAGCATAGTGATAAACTATTTTTAAAAATCAATAAAATCCTTGCCAAAGTGGGTAAAGAATACATAGGAAAGAGTAGGATTTATCACATTGTCCAAGAATTGTATGATAGACGTTTACAAATCTCAAACATGATTACCCAACCCTTAGATAAATACCACTTTGCAGTGCATTATGGTTGCCATCTACTTCGTCCAACTGAAATCCTACAAACAGATGATTCTGAACACCCCGTTATCTTGGATGAATTAGTTAAAATTCTTAAGGGAATAGATGTTCCCTATTCAAAAAAAAGGCTATGTTGTGGAGCGGGAGTATATGGTACAGAATTTTTAACCTCTGAGAAGATTATTCGTGAGAAATTAGTAGAGATTAACAAGGCAAAAGTTGATGCTATGGTTCTATGTTGTCCAACGTGTTATAGACAATATGAAGCGGGTCAAGCACTTATTAAAAGGGACTATAAAGAATATTACGGGAAAAATGGAGCGGGTATTCCCGTTATTTATTATACTGAATTGCTTGCATATGCCCTGGGTATGGATATGTCAGAAGAGTTTAATCAACATCGGATAAAACTTCCATTCATGTAAAAAAAAGAAATTTATCAAGAAAGAGGAAAAATAATGTTGTACGCTAGAATAGGAGATTATAATTTCAAAAGTGAAGTAAAGGGAATTATTCCTGCTATATTTCCTATAAATTCCTTCCGTGAAATTCCCATGGAATTACCAAAGGGTAATATACGGAAGAACATTCGTGGAGCATATTTCCGGATGGGCACAGAGATAACTCAAGAGAAGCAGGTCGATGAAAAGAGGATTCTAAAGCTACCTATTTATGTTAATAGTAACTCCTGTTCAGAGGAAGAAATGCCTTTTTCTAAAACAAATTTAATTCCAGAAGATACTCCTATACCAATTTTCGGAATTGTCGAAAGAATTGAAGGATGTACTGGGGATAACTGCGCATCTCAAAGAGTTACTGCGCTTGTTGCTTGGAACGACCAAAAAACAGTGATATTGGAATTAGATTGGTGTGAGGGTAATTGTGAATATAGTATTAATCCTGAGTGGTTCCTTCGTGCATCAGAAGAAATGGTATTAAAGGACGGTATTGATGTTTTTACTAGCAAGATTGGTAAAATTTGCTCATTGGAAAACTGTCAAACTTCCCTGTATGTAGCCCCTTTAACTTTAGGAGTGAATTTTCAAGGATCAAAGACAGATTATGAAAATGAAGTTTGGCAAAAAGAGTGGCGGTATATTAAGCCTCAAGAAGCTAGCTCAGACCTGCAAAATACTTTAAAATCCCTCATAAAGTAATTTTAAGGCTTAATATTACTAAGAATGGAATGGGACTAGAAATGAGTGCCAAGGAATTAAATCCATGGGAAAATGTACTTATACAATTGCGAAATACTGCTGAAGTAATCAATCTTAATAAAAATTTTCGGAAAATACTTGAAAAACCCGCCAAAACTTTAATAACCGCTTTTCCAGTCACAATGGATGATGAAAGTATAGAAGTCTTTGAGGGATATCGGATTCAGCATAATGCTGCTCGTGGTCCCTGCAAAGGTGGAATACGTTATGCCCCCGATGTCAATCTTGATGAAGTGAAGGCATTAGCTGCATGGATGACTTATAAAACTGCGGTCGTTAATATTCCATTTGGAGGGGCGAAAGGTGGTGTCGTTGTAGATCCTTTGAAACTTAGTATGAATGAATTAAAACGTTTAACACGTAGGTTTACCTATTCTATTTTGAGTATGATTGGTTCGGATAGAGATATTCCCGCTCCCGATGTCAATACTAATCCCGAAATAATGAGTTGGATTATGGATACCTATAGTATGATTCAAGGCCATACTGAATTAGGTGTGGTCACAGGTAAACCTTTAGGAATCGGAGGAAGTCTAGGTAGGTTAGAAGCCACTGGCAGAGGTGTTTATATAGTAATGAACGAAGCTCTTAAACATCAAAAACAAAACTGTAAGGATGTAACCATAGCCATACAAGGATTTGGAAATGTTGGATCAAATTTTGCAAAAATTGCTTTTCTAAATGGTGCAAAAATTACTGCTGTTACTGACGCTTTCGGCGGTTGTTATGATCCTGAGGGAATAAAAATAATAGAATTATTGGATTATGCTACTAATCATCCTAAACGAACAGTTGAAGGGTATCCTAACGCTGAACAAATCACCAACAAGGAACTATTCACATTAGATGTTGAAGTGCTTGCTCCATGTGCATCTCAAAATCAAATTACGGGAGAAAATGCTGATCATATCGAGGCAAAATATATAATAGAAGGAGCCAATGGCCCTACTACTCCAATAGCGGATTCTATTCTAAATGAGAAAGGGATCATTATCGTTCCCGATATTCTCGCCAATGCGGGTGGGGTAACCGTATCTTACTTTGAATGGGTTCAAGGACTTCAAAAATTCTTTTGGGACGAAAAGCAGGTTAATAGTGCCATGAAAGATATTCTTGTTGGAGCTTTTTGTGAGATCAATAAAATGAAAGAAAAATATCGCACCAAGGATCTTCGTATTGCCGCAATGGCCTTAGCGGTTAACAGAGTTACGCGGGCTATCCAGCTTAGAGGAATTTTCCCTTAAAACTATACTCCATGAGGTTTTAGGAAATGGTAGAAGAACTTAATCCATTCAGAATTGCTCAAACACAAATCGAAGAAGGGGTCAAGTACCTTCCAGAGATCCCAAGATATGTTATTAAAATTATGAAGGAACCCGAACGTTTTCTCGAAGTTAATTTCCCAGTTAAAATGGATAATGGGGCAATTGAGTGCTTTAAGGGATTTCGTTCTCAGCACAATACTGCTCGTGGACCAGCTAAAGGTGGTATTCGCTATCACTGGGGAGTCTCAGCAGATGAAGTCCGTGCATTAAGTGTTTGGATGTCCTTCAAATGTGCTGTTGCAGGAATTCCCTATGGGGGTGCGAAAGGGGGAATTATTTGTAATCCCAAGGAACTTTCAGAATCGGAACTTGAACGTTTATCACGAAGATTCTTTTCTGAAATTGCTGTGATTGTCGGACCTGAGAAGGATATTCCTGCTCCCGATGTTTACACCAATCCTAAAATCATGGCATGGTTTGCAGATACCTATACGAAAGTAAGTGGGCGAAATATCTGGCCAGATCGAGGTGTTGTGACAGGTAAACCTTTGGAATTTGGAGGAAGTCTTGGTCGTGACGCAGCTACTGCTCGTGGATGTCAATTCAATGTCCTTGAAGCCCTCGAAAAGAAGGGGATAGACATTAATGGAGTAACCATAGCTGTTCAAGGATATGGAAACGCGGGTTCTTTCTTTGCTTCTTTGATGCAGGAAGCGGGTGCTAAAATTATCGCTTTATCTGATTCTAGAGGTGGTATCTACAGTGAAGACGGAATTGATGCAAAAGCTGTTTTAGAGCACAAAATAAAAAATCAAAGTGTAATGAATTTCCCTAATACAAAGTCTATCTCCAATGAAGAGCTTTTAGAATTAGAAGTGGACGTACTAAGCCCAGCTGCTCTAGAAAATGTAATTACTAATAAGAATGCTGATAATGTGAAAGCAAAAATTATTGCAGAGTTAGCAAACGGCCCAACAACACCTGAGGCAGATGAAATCCTTTATAAAAAAGGAATCTTTGTGATTCCTGACATTTTAGCAAATAGTGGTGGAGTTACTGTCTCTTATTTTGAGTGGCTTCAGAATCTTCAGTGGTTTTATTGGAAGGAGAAGGAAATTGATCATCGTCTAAAAGAGCTAATGGTAAATGCTTTTAATGCTGTTTATGATATTTCTCAATTAAAAAAAATCAATATGCGAACCGCTGCGTATGTTTTGGCTATCAAGCGTATTGCTGAGGCTATGATAGTTCAAGGGATTTTCCCATAACCTTCTT
>JAEOTF010000143.1 GCA_016840025.1 Candidatus Hodarchaeota archaeon | reverse complement strand
TTAACTTCCACAGTTTTAGTCAGAATATGAACAACTTCCTCTCTAGAGAGATCATGAACGGTTATTAGATTTTTATTTTCAAACATTTTAATTTCCCTCAATCATTCAATCAGTTAAGGTGATTATATCAATCTTGTTTTCAATAATTTAAAACCTACTCCCCTTTATAAAATGGCATATATGAATTCAACCTTGATATTACATACTACAATTTATAGTAATATACAATTATTAGAAAAAATTTAGGATCACATTCTAGGTTGGGATGGCTTAACTAACAATCCACCACCATTTTTTCCTATCACTTCACCCGCTTTCATCACGATCTTACCGTTGACAATAGTGAATACTGGAATTCCATGAACTCTCAATCCATCATATACCATAGCTGACGATTTAGCTTTAGAATAAAACTTCTCGACGTTAAGCTTTATCTTTTTTTTCATATCAACAATGGTCAAATCCGCAAAAGATCCAATGGATATAGTTCCTCTACTTGGAAATAAACCAAAAATTTTTGCTGGGTTTTCGGACATAACTCTAACGAGCATCTCGAGTGAGATTTTGCCCTTATTAACAAATGTCAACATTACTGGTAGCATTACTTCAATACCAGCTATACCCGCTGGAGCCTCCCAAATGTTATCCCATCCTGATTCCTTGAGTTTATTAGAAAATGGAGCATGATCACTACAGATCACGTCTATTGTGCCATCGAGTAATCCTTTCCAAAGTTCTTCTCTGTCATTATGTCTTCTAATTGGAGGTGTGACTTTACCGTATGGTCCATGCTTCTTCAAGTCATCAACTGTGAATTTCAGGTAATGTGTACAAGTCTCCGAAGTGACTTTTTTGTTCAATATTTTTGCTTGACGAATAGCTGTTACGGTTTCTCTTGAGCTTAGATGACATATATGCGGTTGCACACCAGCTTGATTTGCAAGAAGAATGGTTCTTGACACAGCCTCCACTTCTGCCACAGCTGGTCTCGACATTAGAAAAGAGT
Source organism: Candidatus Hodarchaeota archaeon (assembly GCA_016840025.1). The sequence goes on along the minus strand of JAEOTF010000143.1, from coordinate 2,540 downwards.
AAAGATTACCTCTACCCCTTTGGAGTTTCTTTCTATAATAATTGCAAATATCTGCCGATTCTGCGTGAACACAGCAAGGAAGATGAGTTTCCGAAATTCTGTCGAGGACTTCAAGAAACCCCTCGTCATCGTTTATTAAGAGATTTCCAAGCTCCTTGGTACGCATTTTACTGAGTTCTAACTCCTCTTTTTCCGAGTTTGTTCTACAGGAGGCAAAAATTGCTTTATATCCTACAACTCCAGCTTCTGCCAGTTCCAAAATATTAGCCACGTTTTTTATACCACCTGCACCGTACAAGGCCATGTTGATCACAGCCTTCTGTTGAACTGCTTTCTTTTTCAGCTCAAACGTTTCTTTATTCGTGCATGCGGGAAGTGTTTGAGGCATCTCCATGATTGTTGTCACACCTCCAGCCGCTCCTGCACGAGTTCCCGTAGAGAAGTCCTCCCAATCTGAACACCCAAGATCCTTAAAATGAGTGTGGATATCTATTATCCCAGGTAGTATCAGCAATTCTCTTATGTCAATTGTTTCTTTTGCTGGAGGAAGATGTTGATCTTTTGCAAGGCACACAATCTTTCCTTTATCAATTCCCAATCCAGTCCTATAAATTCCAACTGAAGTAACAATTCTTCCATTCATTATAGCAAGGTCTATCACAATCTATACACTCGCACAAAGCTTCATTCTTCAAATAGGTAATCATCTATAAAAAAACAACGCGGTATTAATGGTTCCAACAAATGTTGTGCTGGACTATCAAGTTTACGGTTCGCGTGCACATTAACGAAGAAGCATTAATTGGAGTTTCAGAAGATAATCGGATCGCTGGAGTAGAACTCGACGCATTTTGTGAAGAACCAATTTGGTTAGACAATCCTATATTGATACTCGATAACATGTTTGTAACACTCCATGTTATTGGTAACTTCGAAGACACACTAAGAGGTATTGCTTTGACAGACAGTTGCGCGCGCAATAAGAATTTTACAGGCTAAAAATCCTAAAAACTTGGTTTCCCTATAGAAGATGAGGATTTATCTTGATTCAAAATAAAAAAATTCTCGATGAAGTGGATATTGGAATTCTTGAAATACTTCAAAAGAATTGCAGAATAACCATTGCCAAAATCGGAAAAAAATATACTACACTTACTTTTGTTCGTAGAAAGTTTGGTATATGCTATCATAAAAAAGTTGGAGATAAATTAGCTAAAATACCAGGAGTCTCTAACGTCTACGTCATATTAGGTAATCAAGATTTAGTCTTCCTATGCTTATCCAATAATAGAGAAGAATTCCTGAAGAAGTTCGAATTGATTTATGAAATGCAAGATATTGAAAGAACAACTACAATGGTTGTTATGAAAACAATAAAAGAAGACCCGCGAATAGATCTCAAGTCTTACCACCAATGTAATTCTACCGCAAGCATTTCGCACCAAAGCTAGTATTTAGACTGCACTGCTAAAGTTTCTTCCGGCATATTTTGCTGTATTACCTAATTCTTCTTCTATTCTAAATAGTTGATTATATTGAGCGGTACGTTCGCTTCGAGTAACTCCTGTTTTTATTTGCCCAGAATTCAAACCAACAGCCAAGTCTGCCAGCCATGTATCTTCAGTTTGTCCAGACCTCTCAGACACTTGGACTCCATAACCGTTTCTAAAAGAAAGGTCCGCTGCATCCAGGGCCTCACTTAAAGTACCAATTTGGTTCACTTTTAACAGAAGAGCGTTGGCAGCCCCTATTTCAATTCCTTTTTTTAACCGCTCAACATTTGTAACGAAGAGGTCGTCTCCCACAATCTGAACATTCAAACTCTTTGACAAATCTGCATGACCAGCAAAATCTTCCTCCTCCAAGGGATCTTCAATGGATTTGAGAGGATAGGTAGAAACCAAATCTTCATAGAAGTCCATGAGATTCCCCTTAGTAATCAACTTTCCCATAAATTTGTATTTCTGGGTCTTTCTATCGTACATATGGGTAGCCGCAGCATCTATACTGAGGACGAAATCATCCCCATAACCCAGCTCCTCTATAGCTTTCAATTCAGCATCAAAAGCTTCTCTTGGATCTTTCATTCCTACAGGTGTATATCCCCCTTCCACTCCCACATTTAGAGAATGTTTACCATATTTTTTGGCCAAAAGATTCCCTAACTCGTAATAAACTTCTATCCCCATCATTATAGCCTCCGAAAAGCTTCGGGCACCAACAGGCATTACTTGATGTTCCTGAAAATCTAGATCGCTAGCAGCAAGCAACCCACCTGCTATTAAATCCAAAACCGGAACAGGTAGAATGTAAGCATTAGATCCTCCAATGTATCGAAAGAGCGGAATCCCCAAGGCATTTGTGGCCGTCTTTGCGACAGCAAGAGAAACGGCGACAACAGCGTTTCCGCCAAGTTTTGATTTGTTTCTTGTACCGTCAAGTTCAATCATGATGTTATCAATTTGCCTTTGATTTCTCACATCCATTCCCAAAAGGTTGGGACACATAATCTTGTTTACATTTTCAACTGCTTTAAGGAC
>JAEOTF010000142.1 GCA_016840025.1 Candidatus Hodarchaeota archaeon | reverse complement strand
TGTCAGAATAATTGGGAAGCAATAACCAGTGATGGATCACACAATTCAGAAATCTCTCATAATATCTGTAATGACAATAGTCATGGAGTTATACTCGATAACACAGATTCTTTGACCTTTTATAATAACACAATAAACATGAGCTTTTTTGATGGCATGAATGTATGGTCTTGTAATTCTTTGGTACTTGAGAACAACACCTTTAGGCAAAATGGTTACAATGGTATCTATCTACAAGGTTTTTGCGAGTCATTAACAGCGATAAACAATACATTTATCGATGATGGGATATACATCCTTTTCTTTTATGAAGTACTCATAGATGCCCTCTTAATAGAAGATAATTCGATAAATGGCAAACCATTAGGCATTTTCATTGATGAGCAGGATCTTACAATTCAGGAGTCCTATGGTCAAGTCTTTTTAGTGAATTGTGTTAATGTTGAGGTTAAAAATCAAAATTGTTCAAGTTCAACCTTAGGAATTGCCTTGTATAATTGTTTGAACTGTCACATTACAAATAATACATGTAGTGACAATGATAAACATGGAATAATGGCTTATAACTCAAACTATACAAATATTGAGAATAATACTCTTGATGTTAATTGGAATGGGGTATATCTTTGGGAATCGAATTATACAACGATTCATAATAATACTCTAGAATGGAATACATTTGAAGGCATATATGCACAATATGTAAAAGATTTGAACATCAGTCATAACTTCATCAGCGCTACTTCCTTCGAGGGAATAGTATTAGAACAATGTGAGTCTTCACTAATTTCGTTTAATGAGGTTCAGGACTGTTGGGATGGGATAGAACTTGATGGTTGTATTGGTTGTGAAATAAGCTGGAATAATTTCACCTCAAATTTAGACTATGGAGTATCTATTTATTATTTTAATCGTGATAGTGAGAATAATGTGATTCATCATAATAGATTTGTAGATAACGATCCTCAAGCATATGATGAAGGGACTAACAACACTTGGTATGACCCCGTGACTTTAGAGGGGAATTATTGGTCAGATTTTTCGGGTGTAGAGCCTTATGTGATAAACGGTTCTGCTGGTGCTCGAGATATACACCCCTTAGATGAGAATTTTGTTCCCCTGCCAGTCCCTGAGTTCCATACTTCCTTTATTTCTATCATTGCCCTCGTCCTTCTAATACTGGGATTCTCCTATTTAGGTACTAAAAGAATAAATCTAATCAAATGAAGATGTATTGATTAGTTCTTATTTGATGGAAGATTACATGGTTATTGAGTATTACCTGTAAAAAGAAAGAGTATGGATATACATGAATGAGACAACAGAAATTAAAATTCAAAACGCAAAACAGTTTGTTGATCGCCTTTATTATTATTATTCTTTTCGATTTCCATTGGGAAATTTTCGACGTGGCTTTCAAAATAGTTTACCAACACATTTAACTGATTTACAACAGAAAACTTCAGTCCAAATTATTGAACGTCCTTTTTTCCGTAGAGCCTCGATAGCATTGAGTTTTCTTCTTATACAGAGCATAGGTATCACTATCGCAATTACATGGTCAATTTCTATCCCATTTATTGTTGATGACTTCCTTATCGGGTGGCTTATCCCTACGCTTCCTGAGCCGCTGAGAGACTTAGGAGAAGCCATTCATAATGCTATAAATTCTTTATTATCACCTTTTAATGAAATTTGGGAGTTTTTGAATGGGATAGCGAAATTCTTTTCTGGTTTCTCTCCTTTCTGCATTTTTCCCTTTTTCTTAGCTGGTCTTTATCGTGTTGTAGGCACTGAGGAAGAAACAGAAGTTTCAGAAGAATATTTTAGCGATTGGAAGGACCTTAGCGGGGCAAACCAAATGGACTTCCTAAAAGAAGTCATGGTAATGCAGGGATTGGCTGAAAATCTCTTTTTACCCTTTATTCTTACAGTGACATATCTCTTCTCTGTGCTATTCTTCCTTCGTCGTACTCGTAAACTTGTCTTTGAGATCAATCGTGACGCACCATTAACACAGGGGCACAAATCGATAGAAAAAACCATTACGCGCTTCTCTCCAGAGTGTACAGTGGAGTTTCAGCATAATCAAAAGTCTATTCCGCGCCCCATAAAATGGCTATCAGGTTATAGCTTCCTACCTGCAGTTTTTGTAATAGTTTTAGTGAGTCTGATAATTGTTATTCTTTGATGGATCTAAAACTGTGCTTACTGTTCCAGCTTTATTTGTGAAGTATTAAATGAACAATTGAAGTTAGAACTGTTTCAACATTCTAAAGCGCGATTAATACAATTACATAAAGAACTATCAGCCTAGAATTTCGTAGAATAAACTACTAAGTAATTAATGGTCAGGTTACTAAATCGGTCACACAACCCAATTATTTTTGGGTGAAGATTAACATAAATGATAGAATAAAGGCGTTAATTAAGCCACGAATGATAACCAGCACGTTGATCGACTTTTAGAGGTATTTTAGACGGAGACATTGAGTCCTTTCTTCTTTTCTTTTTTTCTAATAAAAAAATAAATAAATCTATAGAAAAAACCATTGCGCGCTTCTCTCCAGATTGCACAGTCATCTTATTATTAAAAACATTAGTATCTAGAAGAATAGATCGTGAGATTCCTCGACCTGCCATTCGTTCTAAAGCATGAGCATGATAGGTTATTTTCATTGAAATATCCTTGTCTTTTCTATTAAAAAATCTCTACTATGTCATTTTACATTACTCTGAGTATAATATGGTTTTATTTGGGGGAAATCACTCGGAAATTAATGGATAACTCTCATTCATCAGGTCATTCCTCCATCAACTATAATGGCTTGTCCAGTAATATAACTAGCGTCTTCACTTGCTAAAAAAGCAATTACTTTAGCGACTTCATCCGGATGACCAACACGACCAAGTGATGTATTCTCAGCTAGCCATTTTTGATCTGTTTCATCAGGTATATTGGTTTCAGTAGCTATCCAGCCAGGAACAACTGCTAGTACACGTATACTCCATTGCCCTACTTCTCTTGCCATGCTTTTGGTAAAACTTAGGATCCCACCTTTTGATGCAGCATAGGCTGCTCCAGAAGGATGAGCGACCATAGCTGAATTAGATGAAAGGTTAATTATTACACCCTGTTTTTGTGTAATCATAATAGGCAAGACGGCTTTTGAGCAGAGAAATACCCCTTTCAAGTTGGTTTCTATGATTTCATCCCAAGTATTCTCATCTAGGTCAATAACATTTGCTAATCTCACAATTGCAGCATTATTCACAAGTACGTCTATTGTTTTGTACACTTCTAGGGATTTTTGGACAAGGTAAGAAATTTCAGAAGCTTTAGAAATATCTGCTTGGATTGCTACCGCGGTACCATGATTGGAAGTAATTTCATTACTAACTATTTCCGCTGACTCCTTATCTATGTCATTAACAATGATTTGAGCTCCTTTTGAAGCAAAATTCAATGCAACTGACTTTCCAATACCCCTGCCTGCGCCTGTTACGAGAACAGTTTTATTTCGGAAAAGCATTCTAACCTCTCACGTCCTACTTCAAGAAATGGAGTTATAACATATTAAAAGATCCAGTAAGAAAAGACAAGTACAACCTCATTGGGTTCTTACCTATTGATATTTTTGTGCCCAAGTATAGCCATATGTACCCATTTATACCATTTGAGTTCTTTAAAAAGTGAAATGGATACAATAATTCTCGCATGTTGATCCACAAAGGCTACAAGTATGAACTGAAACTCAATAATAAAGAGTGCAGTTATTTAAAAGCATTTAGTATTCAACTTCTATTTTTCTCACAGGATAACGGGATTTTTCAATCCTAAGTATAGTGTTAAGTTTTAATACCGCAGATTCGAGTAGACCTTGATCTGACTAGCATAAAAAGATAGCGATTGACATCAAGACGTGTGGGTTACCTCTGTCTTTTGGTCCAATAAAAGGATTAAATTCGCAGAATAGTCGGGTCTAATGCGATTCAGATGTCAAGGGAGCTCTCTAGTAGGAGTCAGAGACTCACATTCAAGAAAGACAGAGCTACCAACCCATTAACTACGTAATTTATGAGCACTTGACGTTAGGTGAGACAGTTGAAGATGAGAAAGATTTTTTCGTTAAGAAGACAACGGACTATTATAATAGCACTCGTGTGGAGTCTAAGCCTGTTAGTCGTCAACCTGCACGTAACACCAGTGACGGGGGGAACTGGTGACTGGCATACCAAAACTTTGGACAGTGTTGGTGATGTTGGTAGTTATACGTCGTTGGCGCTGGACGCTGCGGGTTATGCCCACATCAGCTATTATGATAACACGAATGATGATTTGAAGTATGCCTTCCTGAACAGTAGTGGCTGGCACGTATTCACCGTGGACAGTGAAGGGTACGTTGGTAGATATTCGTCGTTGGCGCTGGACGCTGCGAGTTATGCCCACATCAGCTATTATGATGATAGGTGGGGTTTAAAGTATGCGTTCCAAAACAGCACTGGCTGGTTTAACGTAACGGTGGACAGCAGTGGTAATGTTGGTCTGGATACTTCGTTGGCGCTGGACACTGCAGGTTATGCCCACATCAGCTATTCTGATTACACGTATTATGATTTGAAGTATACCTACTATAATGGTAGTGACTGGCAAGTAACCACCGTGGACAGTACAGGAGAAGTTGGTAGATATATGTCGTTGGCGCTGGACACTAGCGGTTACCCCCACATCAGCTACTATGACTGGACAAATGAGAATTTGAAGTATGCCTTCCTGAACAGTAGTGGCTGGCAAGTAACCACCGTGGACAGTATCGGTTCTGTTGGTTATTTTACGTCGTTGGCGCTGGACACTGGCGGCTACCCCCACATCAGCTATATTGATAATACGAATGGGGATTTAAAGTATGCCTTCTACAATGGTAGTGGCTGGCAGCTAAACAATATCGGTGCTGTTGGTACCTATACGTCGTTGGCGCTGGACACTGCAGGTTATGCCCACATCAGCTATCGTGATTTCACAAATAGCGATTTGAAATATGCCTTCTACAATGATAGTGGCTGGCAACTAACCACCGTGGATTCTGCAGGGATCGTTGGTGACTATACGTCGTTGGCGCTGGACGCTGGCGGCTATGCCCACATCAGCTATTTCGATGCCGCGAATTTGGATTTGAAGTATGCCCAAAGTAAATCTCCAAACAATCCACTGGTCTTCCCACAATTAGTGATTATTGCTGAAAGCTTTTATCCAGAGAACTTCACCTATATCTACCAGATCCTAGAACGAGGCAGCCAAGCCCCCATCACCGAGGCTACCGTGACAGTGACCTTCAACGACACCCAGTACCTCGCGACCGATGACGGAGCTGGCTACTATACCGTGGTCTTACCCTATTCGTCTGACCCCGAGGTCATTGATGTGACCGTTGAGAAAACTGGGATCATTTCCCAAACCTTTACGTACTCGGTGTATGTGGATCCTCCCGCAGTTGGGTTGAAAGTCCCAGAATTTGACGGGCTTGTAGTTTTCCTCGTGCTTGCGGGTCTGGCACTCGCTGTCCAACTGATCATCATTTATCAGAGGTTTCAGAAACATCACCAACCCTGATAGATGCCATACTTCTTCCACGACCCCTCTTACTTACTGGTCGGGGAATAGAATAGACGTAATCCAAGCGTTGTGGCTGATTTGAGAGAGTAGGTTCTCTAAGTCTCTAGGATAATATCTCTCTGGGAATTCGTCTATTCGCAACTATACTTGTATTGAAAATGCAAAAGGTGCGATCAGGCTTTACAGAACCTATACTTAATTGAGAATAAGGAAAACTCGATCGTCTTAAAATTGAAGATAATCAAAGGTTAGTCCCATCAAAAGACCAATAATAACATGCATAACGAATTGTAATAAAAAGATTCTAGAGATAAGTTCGTCAGGCACAAAACTCAAAATTTTCGTCCAAAGGAGAACACCAAATAGAAGGGCTTCTATTATTAGTAGAATCACAGCACTAATAATGGAACTGTTCAAGATGTTGATGCCTAATAAACCATCCTCACCCCAAATAAAGACAAATATCATGGGATGAAAGAACATTCCAACAAACATACGTGCTGAATATGTCAATGGTTTCTTATCGGATCGAATCATAGCTTTCCCGTACTCATGTAGGAAGTCATACTCTTTTGGCAATAGATTAATTCGCCAAGCATTAGTAAAGATCAATAAGCCAACCATCATCCCAATTGCAGCACCACAAGCTGCAGCAAGATAACTCATGGTTATTCTCCATTTATTTTCGTAGTTCACTCGATACTGATTACCACTCGACCTTTAGCACGGCCTGTTTCGTAATGCCGATGCGCCTCAGCAGTTTGACTTAAGGGATATACAGTATCTATTACTGGCTTGATCTTTCCCTCTTCAATCCATTCACGAATTAAATCCATAGCAGCCGCACTTTCATCTGCCGTTTTGGTTTTAATTCTCTTATTCCCTGTCATAATATGGAAAAGGTTTTTTGGACTATTTATGGGATTATTTGTTATGTAGATTCCCTCGGATACTAAAATGTTCTTGCATTTTGAAAGATTTTTTGTAGCAACTACATCGAAGATTATATCATACTTGGAATCATTCTTTGTGTAATCTTCCTTCGTATAATCTATAACATAATCTGCTCCAATCTCTTTCACCATATCAACATTAGTAGGTCCACACACCCCAGTGACTTCAGCAGCATAGATATTTTTAGCCATTTGCACAGCAAAGGTTCCGATTCCTCCCGAAGCTCCAATGATGAGGACTTTTTGCCCTTCCTTAGGTGTTGCTAAATCCCTAAATGCCCTTAGTGCAGGTGTAGCCCCTCCTGGAACAGCAGCAGCTTCTTGAAAATTCAGATTCGCAGGTTTTTTGGCTAATACAGATACAGGTACAGTCATATATTCAGCACATGCTCCTCCTGCTTCGGAATATCCATAGACATGATCCCCTACATTCCAATCTGTCACTTCTTTTCCTATAGATACAATTTCCCCTACAAAACCACAGCCTATTATTTTTTGTTTTGGCTTTCTTAGTCCTCCAAATGATAGTCTAAGAAAAAATCCTATTAACCGCTTCATACCCCAGAAAGCTACTTTCGGAGCCTTTCCACCACGATGTAGTATGTCTACAGTGTTAATTGAGGTACCAAAGTTACGAATTAAGACTTCATTGTCCTTGAGAGTCGGTTTATCTACCTCCCTAAATTCCAGAACTTCAGGAGATCCATATTTTGGGCAGATTACTGCTTTCATTTGTTCTTTTTTCATTTCTTTCATCCTCACAATATTTCTTACTGATTGGAACGGAAAAGAATAACTATGGGATTAATTTCAAAAATTATATACATAAATAGAATATTTGAATGTGTAACAGGATTACTGATTAATTTGTGGGAATAACAAGCGTAACACAAGATAAAAATTCTATCAACTTATTCTTCAATTTTATCATCTAACTTGTCTAAATAGAGGTAGTATTGGTTAGATTATCAGTCATTTAGAAGAAAAATAGGAGATTTTTCATGAAGGATTCATTATTCTTAGAAATATGCCGGAATGAGTATCGGGCAATATTTCAAATGTTACGTAATGCGATTGAGCTCTGTTCTGATTCTTTATGGGATGATCGATCAGAGGGAACTGCTTTTTGGCTTCAAGCGTGTCATACGATCTTTTTCATAGACTTCTACCTAAGCGATTCACCAGAAAGTTTTCATGAACCCCCCTCATTTGTTGAATATAAACTTGATAAAACTCCAGGTGATGCTCCATTCCAAAAGCAAATAGTCAACTACTTAGAACAGGTTAGCAGTAGGTGTGAAATGGTACTCAATAAAATATCTCCTAACCAGCTCGAGGGGAAAAATACGTTTTCATGGACGGGACCAACTCTAGCTCACCGTTTGGTCTATAATATTCGTCATGCCCAACACCATGTCGGTTGGCTGAATTCTATTCTGTCACGTAAAGCAGGTCAAGCAGCTGACTGGGTGATCACGACGCAATAATGAAAATTGTTACAATTTCAATTTTCAGAATTTCAGAATTTCAATAATATGAAATATTTATAAGGGAGTAAATGGCGAAGTATATCAGCTGATCAAGGATGAAACCTGATATACGAAAGAAATTTTTAATAATTCTAGGCAATTGCTATGAAAAATATGGTTATCCTGCTATATGTGGGTGGATTGAGGGATTATTATCACTAGAACGCAAAGAATGGACACAAAAAGCAATATCACGACGCCTAACAGAAGATTTTTCTGAGATTGATTCTCCTACCTCTCTTGCTTCTGTTAATAGAGCATTAAAAATCTTAGAAGCTTATGGAATCGTGAGTAAATCAGGTTCTAGAAAACTTGGTTATATTTACCAAGTAGCTTCTAGTTCTAATATAATGACAGCCATGTTTGACAATTTTATTACTGCAAATAAGGCTGTTATTCAGGAATTATCCTTTCTAAGGGAAAAATTCAATGCAAAAGACGATAAAGAGTTATATGATGTTATAGAAGGTCAGATAGATGGGTATACATTGTTTAACCGAATTCTAGAAGGAATTATCAGCTCCTTTAGCGAGTTAGAGAGAGTAAGAATAAAAGAAGAAAGGTGAAATAAACGATGAATTCGACACCGATAATTCAGGTTAACGAATTACGAAAGTATTTCGGTAAAAGTACAAACCTCGTTAAAGCTGTCGATGGAATTTCGCTTTCCATTAATTCTGGAGAAATATTTGGATTTCTTGGACCTAACGGGGCTGGTAAAACAACATGCTTACGCATGATGATTGGTCTACTCAAGCCAGACTCAGGAGATGTCCATATCCTCGGAGAAAATCCACTAAAAACTGGAAAGGAGTTAAAACGATCATTAGGTATTATTCCACAGGAATTAGTGATGTATCAGGACTTGACAGTGGAAGAGAATCTCTGGTTCTTGGCAAAAATCTATGACATTCCTAAAGGCATTGCTAAGGAGCGGATTGACAATTTAATCTCTCAAATGGGTCTTGAAGATAAACGAAAAGCTCTTGTACGGACACTATCCGGTGGTTTAAAAAGACGGTTAAATCTCATTCTTGGTCTAATACATAACCCCACTATTATTCTTTGTGATGAACCCACTCCTGGATTAGATCCCCAGAGTAGGGTTGCAGTCTGGGAATTCATTCAAAAGCTTCCACAACAAGGAAAGACTGTTATTTTAACAACT
>JAEOTF010000141.1 GCA_016840025.1 Candidatus Hodarchaeota archaeon | reverse complement strand
GTCAAGAAGCTAAGCGAAATCTTGAAGAGAAACAACGTAAAGAGAGTAACCGTAGCCTACATGGAGGTCCCTTGCTGCTCTGGACTAGCTTGGATCGTAGATGAAGCTGTGGCAACTGCGGAAAAACAAGTCCCCGTCAACCGGCATGTGATTACAACAAAAGGGGAATTGAAGTGAACTGGATCAGAATGTCCACTGCAAATGACACTTGTCCTGGCATACGAGAGTTCGTCAAGTCAACAATGAGATGCGTAAGATGCCGTCTATGTGGTGGAGATCTGAAGTTCCACTCAATGGAGAATCTTAATCACTAGTTCGATCTCGGGTTTCCTTCATTTCGCGATAGAAGTCTTGAAAACTGTGTCGTTGCTAGCCTTGATGTACGGTATGACTCTCATTAGATCATCTGGTTCTAGAATAAGATGAACTAATTTTCTTATGCTTCATCCCCTTTGCTAGTCTTTAATGAAGATTTTTTAGTCCTTATCTGTTTACCACTTGACTTTACTTTTTTATATCCTTTTGAAATTTCGGTGGACTTTGCAGTGTTAGGATATGGAACAGGAATATTACCAGGTGTTGATGGAGTTTTAGCAATATCTGGAAGACTAAAAAAACTTTTGGATTCACTAGATTTTTGAGATGTTTTTTTTCCGTTAGCAAATATTTTTTTTGATTCATCTTTTCCCATAAATAGTCCTTCCAACAACCAATAATTTCTTTTTTTGTTTTAAGACTTATGACAGTCCTATATTATGACCTTCCTCTTAATTGCTCCCCCTAACAAAATTTACGTACAACAAGCAATTAGAATTTTATAATTTATAATTGTTTTTAGCTAGATTTTGTCCGTGAGAAAGAATCGAAGTAGAGTTTGGAGCGAAACACTAAATAGCTATAATAGATTCTAAAAGGATCAATTCATTTCCAGTTGCATCTACATTATTCTCAACCTAGCTGAGAGGTTGTTTTTATCTGTTTCTTGACTATTCACCAATGAATCGCTAATCAATAGTAAAGCAATAAGGATTACGACTATGACACCTATCATACTCTTACTCTATCTATCCTCTCTTAAACCTTCAATCTTGTACTGAAACCAACAAGACAAACCGCACTAATAAGAACGTTTCATGGATAATGTGCACTAGGAATATGCGCTCCTCGATTTATGCCCTACTCTAAGATATTTATAAAGTTGTACTAAGGGTCATGGAGTATAAATTACATGCGAGTTGTGTGGGATAATCAGTGGCTTCGGACCATCAATCGGAAAATGCTTTGCCCATTCATGAGGATCATAGGTTCGCTTCACAAAGCATGAATAATGGGCGGGAACCACGGTCTTAAGGCCTATACGCTGAGCCATACGAATGCTACCTTCTGTAAACGGAAATTCTCCCTCTGTCGGATGGAATGTTATGAAACCGATGTCGGGATGGAAATTTGCAACGGGTTTTACAAGATCATCTAGGTCTGCGAATGTATTTATCTCATCTCCTGAAAAATAGAGCATTACCGGGTAAGCCTCTATCATATATCCTAGATGTGTTACTCTTGGTGATTTGATGCCAACTGAGGGATCACCTTTTGGAGGCTTGGAATAGACCGCGTGAACCTCCATGTTTCTTAGTTTGACTGACTGACCAGCCGATATGGTTATTGTACACTCGGCTTTGATCTCCGTCTGCTCTAGAATTTTCTCTATACTCTCCTTGGGTCCTATGTACTTGACTTTAGGCCAGCTTTTGTGAATTCTACCAAGGGTTTCCGGGCACGTATTATCAGTGTCTGCGTGTGTTAACAATACGAAATGTGTCAGAAGTTCCGATTCGTTCAATGGGGGTTGGGAATGTATGAATATTTCAGCTGTACGATCGTGTGGGAAATACGGATCAGTCAGTATTGTTGTTCCCTTCGGGTCTTTAATAGCGTAGCTACTCTGTTCAAACCAGTGAATGCCAACAGATCCTTTTGGTACATTCAGTTCCTCAAATGGATGCATGCATATTACTCTTTTTAAAATGTTATAAATAATCTTAAATGTGTTTTCTGAAGATTCTGCTCCTTTTAGGAATATCCAGATTATCAATGAAAGAAGCGAGAACGAAGATTTCGAGTGGGAGGGAAAAATACACGAGAGTAGGAATATTGTTGGAGAAATAACGTTAGGAGGCTCAATTGAACCTCTTTATAATCCAGTTACAATTGCGGAAATAGCCATTGAAAAGGGCGCAACCACACTTTAAGGGATTCGCCAAGAATTTCTTAGCTAGGATGGTCATGAAACGGTGTCATGGGAAGACTTAATATTTTGGGAAGGATAATCGATAATCTAGATAAAGTAGAAATAGTGCTGAACAATGGACTGTTTAGGGCACAAATGGAATGTGATTATAAGTTCAAGGACTTTCATGATTTTAACATTGGTTCTGCTTTTATTCTTCCCAATAGTTTTTAGCGTTTATACAATCACTTGTGAATATCAAGCTATTAACAACATATCTATTGAAATAATTGAAATTGAATTAGAAAATGGATCAACAAGCAACAGGGTTAATGTTGAACTGAGAATTTCTAATCCTACAAAATATAATACTCCACGTTTTACTATGGATGTTTTCATGCGACCCATAGCATTCTCATCAGATAGATTTGTCGTAGAAAGCAAACTTTCTGAAATAGTCATAGGTTCAGATAGTTCCACAATACAGACATTCTCTGTAAACCTCGAAAACGAAATCGTAGAGGTAACTATGAAGGGAGTTACTATGAAAACAATACTCAACTGCAAATTGTTATTCAACTTAATTCAATTTTCCAAGACAGGCATGTATTATTACCAATCAGAAGACGCGCGTGCAGCAATGAAACAACAATTGATGGGGAACTAAAAAAGATCTCATATTGTCTTTCTGGTTTACATATTTAGTTTTGAACATAAGAAATTTACGTTGTAATATATATATATTTGAATTTTATTTATGAACTCAAAAGGTTGATCAAGGTTTGTATGCAAGTTTCAACCGTGAAAAATCTGTACTTGTTGGAAAATTAATTATTAAATTAGCTCCTACTGGTATGATTCCCACTAAACACGATACTTCTCTAGTGCCATTATCTCCGGAAGAGATAGAAAACGATGTCAGAAAATGCTATAATGCTGGCGTTTCTATGGTACATATTCATGCACGAGATGATGATGGAAGACCGACTCATGAAAAGAAGTATTTCAAAGAGATCTTTAAAAGAATCTATAGAAGTTGCCCAAATATCATTATTTGCGCTACAACAAGTGGAAGAGTAGTACCTCAAGTTGAACATCGATCTGAAGTTTTGGATCTTCATCCCGAAATGGCAAGTCTTACACTTGGTTCTTTGAATTTCCCTCAACACCCAAGTGTCAACTCTTTTGAAACTATAAAAGCTTTAGCAAATAAAATGAAAGAGAAAGAAATATTTCCTGAACTTGAGATTTTCGAATCTGGATTTATAAATACAGCAAAATATTTGGCTAGAAAAGGTTACCTAAAAAAACCACTTCATTTCAACATATTATTGGGTTCTCTCGGGAGCATGCCAGCTGACTTAAGGGACTTAACTTATGTTGTAGATTCCTTGCCAAAAAATAGTACTTGGTCAGCGACTGGGATTGGAAGATTCCAGACACAGATTAACGTAGCAGCAATTTTAATGGGAGGTCACGTCCGTGTTGGAATAGAGGACAGTATATATTATAATTACCCCAGTAAAAGACTCGCTTCAAATTTGGAATTGGTTGAGAGAATCATAAGAATTTCAGAAGATCTCGGTAGAGAAATCGCTAGCCCAAAGGAAGCAAGAGAAATTATAGGAATCAAGAAATAAGAAATGTCTAAATTCCTTCCTTGTCTAATGCTAGAGATGTTTCTTTATGTCCATTAATCCTGTTGACGAAAAAAGAAATTCTATTATTTCTTTACAAAGAAGATCAAAACATTATGAGGAGGAAATTACAAAAGATTCACTAATCAACGATTTGAGAGAGATAGGTATAAGAGAGGGAGATCACCTGGGAGTATCTCTTTCCTTTAAAAGCATTGGCTGGGTAAAGGGTGGTCCTGACGCTTTTATAGATTCTCTTTTGGAAGTTGTTGGTCCAAATGGAACAATAATGATGAATACATACACAATCAGCTATCCACTATCAACCATTAATCCTAATTATATTTTTGATTATAGAGTCACTCCTGCAAGAACTGGACTTGTACCTAACACGCTCCTTAGACGTAAAGGTTCCATTAGAAGTCATCATCCTTCACACTCTGTTGTTGCAATCGGAAAGAATGCAGTATTTCTCACAAAAGGGCATAATCAGAATTCCAGACCTTATAGTCCATATTCAAGACTTTCTGAATTCAATGGAAAATGCCTTTTCATAGGCTTAGGTAAAAATCTGGTTGCTGTAAGACATGAGGCTATGGACAATGCTGGACTAAATATAGTACCTCAGTTTGATGGTGTTAGATATCGAGATGACGAGGGTAATTTTAAAATATTCATTTTTAGTTATTCGAGATGCATTAAGAGATTACCTGAACTAGTTCCCTTTCTGACCAATTTGAGGATAATTAGAACAGGTACAATAGGTAAAGCACCTACAATTATCGCACAAACCAAAGATCTAATTGAAACAATGACAAAAATTGTAAGAAATGACCCAACGCTAGTTTTGTGTGAAGATATTTGGTGCTTATGGTGCCGATCACTAGAAAGAATAATGAATCTTTATGGAAAAATTGGTTGTCCTAAACTATTCCAAAGAAGTGTTATTCTTAGAAACATTGTTGCTTTAATCAATTCATTTCGAATAAAGGATTATAGATATCTCTCCTTTTCTAGCAGACGGATAGGTCCGTTAGGTTTTAGATTTTCTTTTTTGAAAAAATTAATGAAGCAAATTAAGCGATTAAATGAAAAATTTTAAGATTATTTTTTTTAAATTAATGAACAATATTTATTTACTCCTTCTTTTCTTCATAATATAGTTAAGACTAATGATGTATAAGCAAAACTCAAGTTAAAAACTGATTGTGTTACTATGATTCCTATGCACAAATGAAAACTAAAATAGTAACACGATTATCAAAACAAAAACATAAGAACGTGAAGGACAAACTTCATGTCAGTTTATACAGGTTTGATGGGAATGAAATGTAAAGATTGTGGGTTGGAAGTTTCAAATGAAGCCAAGTTTTGTAGTAATTGTGGATCTTCTCTTGAAAAGGAAAAGATAGAAGAAAAGATTGAAAAAGTGAAAGTTGTTTACTGTAAGAATTGTGGTACACAAATGGCTGAAAGTGCCATTTTCTGTACGAGCTGTGGTACATCAATCAAAGGGCTGCTTAAACCAAGTCTTGAAATGGCTGATTGGGGGAAAAGATTTGTTGCATGGTTTATCGACATCATAATTCTTGGTTTCTTTCTTAGTTTGGTTGAATTACCAGGTTATGTTTTGGTCCCCGGATTTAGGTGGATTCCCTTTGTAGATTTGGGAACTAATAACTTAATACATTTTCTGTATTGGACGCTTATGGAAGGAATGTATGGACAATCGCTTGGTAAAATGATCATGAAAATAAAGGTAACGAATCTTGATGGTAAACCAGCTGATTTGCCTCATGTAGCCATCGAAAGCATAGGAAAAGCGTTTTTGCTTCCCATAGATTGTATTATCGGATGGATACTTTATAAAGACAAGAATCAGAGATTGTTTAATTATATATCAGAAACAATAGTAGTGAAGGTTTAAACAAGGTTTATTTACATTTTTCCTTAAATTTCCTTGGAAATTTATTTTCTTTTTGTTTCTTCATATAGATAGTCAGAAATACAAAAATACAAGTTTCTAATGGAAAATGCCTTCCAATTGTGTTATTTTGCATGTCAATTGTGTTTTTTCGGGATTAAATAGATTCGTTTTCCTTACCAAATTTAAAATAAGCCTATTTCATGCTTGTTTTGTCATTTTGATACGATATAACAAGATCTTACTTTACTTAGAAAAAAACACAATGCTTGGTAAACTCTCAATAATGATATTAAACTTGTGAAAGGACTTTGATAGTTGCCTTTAAGCGTCACTTAACTACCTTATTCTACGCCTTAGGTTCTACCCAACGCAACTCAAAACATGTGACATATCCCTTTAAGAGACTCCTTCAAAAGAGTTTTTTTTCCTCTAAAGGAGTCTAAGGACTCCTTGCAGCACCTTGTTAACGTAAAATGGTTTGCATACTTGTTTTAAGATTTGTGCGATTGGTAAAGGATTGAAAGAGAGGAATATATATAATACCTAAATTTTGAGCTAATACTTTTGTTGACTTTAGAGAAAAAAAGCTAAAAATTTAAATTTAATTTTTTTAACAGCAATATTTTTTCCTAAACTCATCATCAGCTTTACAAAAGTCACATTCCCATCTCTCTTCTGGACATGGTAACATTTCTGGTTTTCTCAACAAAAGAGCCCGATCTACTCTATAAGCTCGAGGCCACAAAAAATTATTCAAAATAGTATCATCTTCGTCAATTTCCTCATAACACAAATCCTCAGCAAGCATGTAGATCCTAACCTTGTGAACATCCAGTAATTCTTTATGTACGTGAGCCATATTCAAATATGAAAGACACTGTTTTATGTAGAAACTGCCTGCCCCATGGTTTATCTTATAAAAAATTGATTTAGGCATCTTCAAATCACAAAGAAACCTTTCTCCACACTCCTCGTCAAAATAAACAAAGTCTAAAGTACCAACAATCGAGATTACTTCTCGCTGAACCACATAAGACTTCTGATTTACATCAAACAATCGAGTGAATAATTCATCAAATGTAATCCCTCGAAACAAGTTCCAAGCACTAACTAAATCAACAGAATCACATGGAAACATACGTTCATAATAGAGTTTCCTAGCACCCCCAATCAAAGAGGTAACATGATATACATGAGGAAAAACAGGTCTTTGACTAACATTTTGCAATAAATACTCCTTTATAGGTTTAGGTAAATGATTTAAACCAACAACAATCTTACCCAACTAAACTTCATCCTCTCTAATCTTGCAATAGAACTAACTATTAAAAATACGCCTAAGATATTTCCACTTAATATGGTTTCTGGTACCGCAAATTTCCAAGGTCAACTAAATGTTATGGGTTTAATAAAAACTAGATTTCCATTTTTTCCACAACTAGGGCATTTCACATTCTCTTTCAAATAGTTCTCAACAAGGAACCTATTGCAGTAGATACATAGGGCGGGAGCTAGACAGACCTTCCGATAGTTCGAGAAGCCACCAACAGGAAAAAAATATCTACTGATTCAAATCCACATTCACAGATTGCTTTGATAATGCTTCCCAAGAAATTCTCCTCTACTACTTTGATTGTAAGGTTTGTAAATCTTGAATTTGCTATCTTTTCTTGGTTTCTCTTTGTTAGAATCTGACCGAATATCTTCGGGAAATCTATATACCCTCAATCAAAGACAATGATTTATATGGAGAGATGGAAAATGGAGAACGTTATACAATCGCATATTAGAAGTGAGAGAGTCGAGAATGATGAAAAGTACATTATCTATTTCCTGTATGAAGATGAAGATCAAAGCGTAAACGTTGAGGAAGTTGACAAGATAGATTTCCTTCGTGTCCTTCAACACCTTAACTCAAGTGGATCAATATTCATTTCCAAAAGGTAGAATCCCGTGTTCGAAGCTCTACAGGATATGGAAACTGATTTTAAGATGAATCCTGTAGTCCATGTGACTTCAGAAGAGATTGTGAAAGTTTTAGGAGCAACTAATATCGAACAAGTCGATAAGAACATAGAAGGTATAGGCACTATGAGATAGAACGGGACCTTGTAGCTCGAATGTTGAAACCCGCCGATCTACTGGATTATTCCCAACTAACAAGAAGATAAGAGAAACACTTGTCGCCATCCTCCGTTCAGTTGATGGCAAAATTGTAGAAGGACGGAAAGTCGGTGACATGTTGAATACACCTAAACAATTAGGTGTTATCGAATACACAGAAAAAAGAGAAACACGTCTATTTGTCGAAAATAAGAGAAGATAGATAATCCTGATTTTTCCAGTTCATCAACTTACAGTTTTAATTTTATTCCACATAGCAATTTTGTGCTAAGAATTATAACAACTGAATGTTTTATTCTAGGATAGATTAAGATATGTGTTAGGTGGTCAATGGACATGAATATTATTCAAATAGTATCCGATACC
>JAEOTF010000140.1 GCA_016840025.1 Candidatus Hodarchaeota archaeon | reverse complement strand
GTTTAGAGCCTTTTCTTTCCAACGATCGAGGGGTGAAATATCCCGCGAGAAGGAAGAAAGCTGACATAAAGTAGCTTTGATTAATGAGATTGAATATTATTAAGAAACCGGGGCTGATAGCATCAACTGCAGGGTCACTGATAGGCCAAAGTCCCGTATCGCCATACGCAAGAGCTGCATGATGAAAAATCACTATAATAATTAGATAAATCCTTAGATTATCGAGGTAAAATAGTCTATTCCGCGGTTTCGCCTTTTCTCGATCAGTCATTTTCTGACTTACCTTTCCCACACCTCTTGTATAGATAATGATTTCCAGTATAAATAAATTGATTAATAATTATATAGAGCGCGCGCAGGTAAATTACTTTCAGGTGAATCGACCATATTATTCATCTCACATACTAAAGTAAATAAGGGATATTATAGGGGCAATCTTTTTTTAAGATAATCAGCATATTCTTTAAACGTCTCTAAGGTGAACTCTACATGAACATGATGGTCGATTCCTGCAATATATCCCCCCGTCTCTTTCATCATTGGCAACTTTGAGTCGATTTCCTTTCGCATCGCTTGACCACCTTTAGCTATTTCGATCTTGTTCAAATTGCCTGCTAGAAAAAGTTTCGTTCCAAAACGTTTTCTTAAGATCCTTACATCCATTCCTGAGTTCACTTCAAGAGGCCAATGTCCGGTAATTCCTGCTTCAATAAATTGATCTAAGATCGGTTGTGTATTTCCATCACTGTCTAACATTATTCGATGTATCTTATTCTTATTGAGAAAGTTGATCACATTCTTGTAATGAGGTAGCATAAATTTCTTGAATAGGTTAGGTGAAATATGAGGACCGTGTTTCTCAGCTATATCCTCCCACCAAAGAACAAGATCTATCCTATTCTGGAGTGTTTCAATCGTTTCCCTTAATGCTTCAATAGTAAAATATTCCCAATGATTAAGCATATCCTTTATGAGTTCAGGATCTTTATAAAATGCTAAATTAAAATCAAGTATGCCCATAAGTTCTGCTCCAAAACCATAGAATCCGGTTATTTCAAGCAACGTTGGCCCATTTTGATACTCGTCTATTTTCCGACAATAGCCATCTTTTTCCCAATCCTTAGGTCGCCTTCGAGGATCTTCAGGGTTCAATCGAACCTTGTATGTCTCCCAACTCTTCTTATCTTTTACTGGAAATTCAAAGAATAATGGCATTGTGTACCATGTAACTTTATCTTGTGTTTTTTTAAATCTACGAAAACGAGCACCTGTTTCAGAAATATATTCTTCAAATCTATCATCCTCTTTTATCTTTCGTTGTTTAAATCGAGGTATTGGTCCGATATCAACGGGGATCAGGAAGCCTCCCATATTAATATATCCAAAATAAGAAGAGGGATCAAAACCTTTGATTGTCGGCCAATTTAATAGGAGGACACCATCTCCAAACATTGCGTGATCAATAACCGTTACCTCATGCAGTGGTAATCCTTCCGAAAGAAATTTAAGAACAGTTTCCTCGTAAATATATTCCCACCAAGGGATAGCATCTATTTTTTTAAAATCCATAGCATTTTTTATTCTTTCTCTCGGAGAAAAATCATAGTTCTTCAAAATTCTTGTTTCACCCTTAATTATTTTAAAAAAACAAATATCATTTATTTACAGATGCATCCATTTCTTACAGATATTTACTCCTTCAACAGCATTTAACGCTGCTATGTCTGCATCTACTTCCTCTGCAAACTCTTTTGTTACCGCATTGCCTCCAAGTATTATTTTTACATTATTCCGAATTCCAGCTTCTTTAATTATTTTTATTACTTTTTTAATCTCAGGTAAAACGGTAGTTAAAAGCGCTGATATGCCAAGAATTGGAGCGTTTGTCTCCTTTATTTTTTCAATGAATATGTCTGCTGTTACGTCAACATCAAGATCAAAAACTTCAAATCCAGCTGACATAGCTAATAATTTAAAAACATTTTTGCCAATATCATGGATGTCTCCTTGAATAGTACCTAAAACTATAGAGCCTATATTCTTCGGCGCATTTTTTTTTAATTCCGGTTTTAATACTTTTACAGCATCGTCCATGATCGACGCAGCAAATAAAAGCTCAGAAAGGAAGTACTCACCTTTTTCATATTTTTTTCCCACTTCCTCTAAACCAACCCTTAATCCCTTCTCCATTATATCTGTAACTGGAATGCCTTTAGAAAGCGCATTCCTAACAAGATTTTCAATTTTTTTTGAATCTTCAAGGGTTGCATAAGTAGTAATAATATCGTCCAACTCGTGAATGCCTGTGCTCACTTTACCTCATTCCTTACATAAGGTAAGAATAATAAATATTTAAAGCGCGTGCGCTAATCAGTTAAGGTATTATCTGTAGATGAACTGTATTCTTGTATCACGCATTGACCTTAATATATTAAATTAATCAAGTTATTGGTCGTGCACGCCAGTGCACAAGTGAAGGAAAAAAATGAAAAAAATAGCAGGAACAATGACCTTTCAAAAAACTGAAAAAGTGTTAATGAATCACTGGGCACCAATTAAAGCTAACACTACCAATAACCTTACAGGAAAAACCACCTACATAAATAAGCTTTCATCAAATCAATTAGATTATCGTTCTGTGCGTGCGCTAAAAACCGAGAACTTAAGATTCTTTAGAATCATGCAAGAAACCATAGATGAAATACTATTATATATTTATAGATTACCCCAGACCATAACGATTAATCAAAACGTCACGAAAATAAAGTCTCTAAGAGGGAAAAAGTCTGATGAAAGGATGGCAGAATTTTCTAAAAAATTATATGATATATTTGGACCAGCCTTCATCGTAATCCAGAATTTGATTCTGAAAGTGCTTTATCATAAACTTGGACTAGTACTTAAGGAAAAGCAACAATATCAGTTTTTAGATTACATTATAGAAGCTGAAAATACTTTTATAAATTCCAAAAAAAGTACAAACTTTCATTTATTCGTCTCATGAATGGATGGAATTACTCTGCTTTATCCATGACAATCATGGTATATGTTGACTTTTTCCTTAATGCTTAGTAATTCAAATATGATCTTCTTTTCTAACTTAGAAAATCATCCCTAACTATAGAAAGTGTGTGCATTATCCGATACAACGAGGGGTGTTAGAGGGGTCTTCCCCCTTACAGACATTTAAAACGTGTGCGTTTGCATCAACAACTACCAAAACGATAACTAATTCATAAGTAGAGCATGTTAATTATATTTAATCTGGTAATAGAGTAAGTGAACAAAGAACAGTAGTCTCGATATTTGCTACTCCATCTGGTCTAAGCTTTTTGCTATGATCAGTAACCCAACCGCCTAATGGATGTTGCCATCTTCTTAGGTTATTTTGTATTTTATTAACTACGGCCATTTTCTTCATTCGTTTTGCGAGAATCCCAAGAAGTGCTACTTTATATACAGGATAAAGATTTCTTTTTGAGTCAGCTTTATCCATCCTTAAAAAACCGGTATCAGAATTATATTTAGAATATAACTTCTTCCACAGACTATTTGCAGATTTAGGTTTATCTCTTTCAAGCCAATATAAAGCTATTAAAGCTAATTCATCGTTATACGATGAGCTTCTTCTCTTTGCCAGATAGAAATTCTCCGTATCGCCTTCAAGTATGCAAAATCTATCAAATGCTTTATGTTTCCTTCGTCTAGGATCATTATCTCGCTCATCTGGCGGGTGTTTACTTCTAATCGCTTGAACGAGATCTTTTCTTCCGATTTGATTGAATAAAATAGATATTAGATATTGACTCTGTTTATATACCCTATATTCAGAATGGTTTTTCTCTATCACCTCATAATATTCTGAACGTGTATCATCAACACGAAGAGAGTCTAGAAAACGCAATGCTTTATTTATCGCAAGATCAGTCATCAAAACTCATCTTCTTTATCAAATCAATTAAAGTAGCTGTTCAGTTAGATTAAAGTATTGATTGAAGTATCGATTTGAATATTTTTTAATATAGCGTGCGCTACCATTATATTTTGGGTTTAAAATTATTTTCCAATTAATTAGAATTAACTCAATAGATCAAGGGTAAAGTAATTGAAGTATCGTAAGATGGGGTCTTTGGATTGGAAAGTCTCAGCATTAGGGTTCGGCTGTATGAGATTACCCTCAAGAAGAATCAATAAACTAAGAGCCCAGACAAATAAGTCGATCGAGATAATTCGCTATGGAATCGATTTGGGCATTAACTACCTCGACACAGCTTGGCTATATCATCTGGGTGATAGCGAAAAAATCATCGGAAAAGCACTCAAAGACGGATATAGAGAGCGGGTTTATTTAGTGACCAAGTTACCAATGTTCATGGTTCGTAACTCCAAACATTTTGACAATTACCTAAAAAATCAAATGAAAAGACTGCAAACAGATTATTTAGATGGTTACTTATTTCACTCATTGGATCAAGGCCAATTCAATAAAATCAAAAGACTTGGACTCATTGACAAAATGGAAAAGGCGAAGAAAGAAGGACTAATTCATAGTATCGGGTTCTCTTTTCATGATACTCTTCCCGTATATAAAGAAATAATTGATTATTTTTCTTGGGATATTACTCAAATCCAATATAATTATATGGATACTGGTCTTCAGGCAACAACAGAGGGATTATCCTACGCATACAACAAAGGTATTGCGGTGGTAGTGATGGAGCCGCTCAAAGGGGGGACTTTGGTGAATCCGCCACATGAAGTTTTGAATATAATCAATACAGCAGAAAAAAGAAGAACACCCGTCGATTGGGCTCTTCAGTTCTTGTGGAATAAACCCGAAATATCAGTTGTCCTGAGCGGAATGAACACGAAGAAGATGGTTCAAGAAAATTGTGCAAGCGCTGAAACGTCTGGAATTAACTCTTTAACATCTCAAGAACAGAAAGTGATTGAAAGGCTGTCTGAAGAGTTTAGAAATAAAATTATTGTTCCCTGTACAGCGTGTGGGTATTGTATGCCTTGCCCAGATGGTGTCGATATTCCTCAGAATTTTGCTTGTCTAAATAACATTACTTTGGAAACGAATCGTCTTCGACGGTTCATGATAAGAAGAGCTTACGGAAAACTACAGAAATCAAAGAAGAAAGTGAATCTTAATAATCCCAATGGTAACGCAGCAACATGCACTGGATGTGGTTGGTGCATGGAGAAATGCCCCCAAAAAATTGATATACCCGAGGAAATGAAAAAAGTGGATCAAGTTTTTAGCAAACGACAATTTTTGTTTTGGTAGTTTTGGGAGAGCGGGAGCACAAAATGCATCCATTAGTTCTGAAGCTATCATTTTATAGTATGAACTAATATTTTTTTTACAAAATAGAAGATATATTGCCTGATTGGAATAAATATTAAGTGATCACCATTGAAAAAATGTAATCTTTCAGATATGACTTGGAAAGAGTTTAACAAGATTAAAGATGTTGTGAAAATGGTTTTTGTTCCTATTGGATCAACGGAACAACATGGACCTCATCTTCCTTTTAAAAATGATACAGCTTCTGTGTTTTATATAGCTGAAAAGGTAGCTCAGAAATTATATCCGAAAATCCTTATCACACCACCTATACCATTCGGTATCTCATATCATCACATGAATTTTCCTGGAACTCTAAGTCTCAATCCTAAAACCCTTATTAATCTTCTTAATGACGTTTGTGAAAGTTTGATGAAACATAGTATAAAAAATATATTACTCCTAAATGGTCATGGAGGTAACTTTGAAACTCTCTCTACAGCTGTCATTATTCTAAGAAAGAAGTTTAATATCAACATCTTCTTTGCAAACTATTGGGATTTTCTTCCAAAAAGAGCATACAACCTTGTAATTGATGAAAAAATTCCTGGGCACAGTGCTTACTTCGAAACATCCATAGCTCTCCATATTTACCCTGAAATGGTACGAACCGAGTTTGTAAAAGATTCTGATAAT